>JADLBT010000236.1 GCA_020847555.1 Gemmataceae bacterium | reverse complement strand
GAAAGTCCGCGACCTCGATGCCTTCCTCCCGGGCTCGGACCGCGCCTACTTCCGCACGGACGACCGCTACGCCCCGCAGAACCTCGTTACGGGCACCGCTGCCCTTCGCCTGGCCGCCGCCGCACAGGGCAACGACGGGCCGCCCGCAGTCGAATCCTGGCCCTTCAAGGAAGACGGCGTGGGCGCCAGCTCCTGGGGGCGGGCCGGCGGCATCGAGGTCAACTTCACGGAGCGCCGCCAGGCCGCCGGCGTGGTCCAGTGGCACTGGGACCCGTCGGTACACGCCTATCTCCGCTTCCAGTCAGGCGGCCCCCACCTGGACGGCCTCACGAAGCAGCAACTCGCCTTCAAGACCGTCGTCGTCATGCGCGTCCCCTACGAGGCGGTCGACTTCGCCGGCCACGTCGTCCTCGACCAGTATGGCGAGGGCCCCGCGACCGTCTTCCTCGACGGGCGGCAGGTCCAAGGGACGTGGCGGAAGAAGGACCGCCAGGCCCGCACGCGCTTCTTCGATGCCACCGGCGCCGAAATCGCTTTCAACCGCGGCCCCGTGTTCATCGAAGTGGTTGGCCCCCGCAGCCTTGTGACCACCGCCGAGGACGTTGCTGCCCTCCCGCCCATGCCGCGGTACGAACAGCCGCGTGCGCCGCAGCCGTCCGCCGAGGACGAAGACGCCCCGCCGCCGCGCGCCGCACCTACCGCGACCCCCACCGGCAGTCCGGGCCCCTCGCCCACCGGCAGTCCCTCCCCCGGCGCCACGGCCGTGTCCCCTGCCTCGCCCTCCGCCAGTCCTGGCCCCGGAGGGACGGCCACCACCCCGGCCACCGCGACGGGTACTCCGAGTGGGTCGCCGGGTGCCACGCCCTCAGGCACGGCGGCCCCATCCGCGACAAGCGCGCCCTCCGCCACGGCCTCGCCGGCGCCGACTGGCGCCACGAGCGCGCCCGCCTCGCCCTCACCCGCCGCATCCGGGACATCCGCCAGTGCCTCGGCGACGCAGCCCGCCAGCAGTTCCACGCCGGGCTGACCTACAACCACTCCTCGAAGAACCCGAGGACCCGCCGCTCCTGGTATTCGAGGCCCTTCGCGTCCCGCGGCATGTGCCGCTCTTCCGGGAACGCGAGGAGGTCGTACGGTTTCTGCGCGGCCGCCAGTGCAACCGCCAGCCGCGCGGTGTGCCGGAAATGGACGTTCTCGTCGATCATGCCGTGCACCAGCAGCAACTTCCCCTCCAGCCGGTCGACATGCGTCATGACGGCGCTCTCGCGGTAGCCCTCGGGGTTTTTCTCGGGCGTGGACATGTACCGTTCCGTGTAACCGGTGTCGTACCCGTCCCAGTGCGTCACCGGCGCCCCCGCCACGCCGACACGGAAGAGGTCCGGGCGGCGCGCCATGCACATCAGTGTCATGTAGCCTCCGTAGCTCCAGCCGTAGATCCCGGCGCGGGCGAGGTCCGCGCGGTCGTTCGCCGCGAGCCACTCCACCGCCGCCGCCTGGTCTTCCACCTCGACGGACCCGAAGTTCCGGTAGAGCGGCGCCTCGAATGCCAGGCCGCGGTTCGCGCTCCCGCGGGTGTCGGCCTTCAGCACGAGGAAGCCGTGCTGCGCGAGGTACTGCGCGCGCAGGTCGACCGTCAGCCCCCAGCCATCGAAGCAGCGCTGCGCGTGTGGCCCGCCATACACCGAGACCACCACCGGCAGCCTGCCGTCGCCGCTGGCGCGGGGCCGGTAGAGCGCCGCCATGAGCGGTGTCCCGTCGGCCGCCGGGATCGTCACCAGTTCGGGAACGATGAGCCCCAGCGACTCCGCCGACATGCCCCCGTTGTCGTGGACCACCGTGGTCTGCTCGCCCGGCAGGTGCAGCGTCACCGTTGGCGCCGACGTCCGGGTGCTGTGCACGTCGGCCCAGGCGCCCCCGCGCGACGCCACCACGGGGTCGTGCCAGCCGGGGTCTGTGGTCAGGCGCTCGACCTCCCCGCCGTCGAGTGACACGCGGTAGAGGTGGCGCTCGGTCACGCCGTCCTTTGTCCCCGCGAAGTAGACCTGCCGCTCGGCTTCGTCCACCTGCATGAGGCGCGTCACCACCCACTCCCCCGACGTGAGCGGACGCAGCTCGCGCCCTTCCGCGTCATGCAGGTAGAGGTGGCGGAAGCCGGTCCGCTCACTCGACCAGAGCACGTCTCCTGACTCCAGGAAACGCGTGTCGCCCGAGAGGTTCAGCCACGGCTCGCTCCGCTCGTGGATGAGGACGCGCGACGCGCCGTCCGCGCCGAAGACGACCAGGCGCAGCTCCTTCTGGTCGCGCGAGAGCATCTCCGCGGTGAGGGCGCCGTCCGGCCGCCACTGCACCCGCGCCAGGTAGATATCCTCGTCCGGCCCGAGGCCCATCCACTGCGGCTCCCCACCCTCCACGGACACGACGCCCAGATGGACGATGGCGTTCGGGTGCCCTGCGAACGGGTACCGGTGCGGCTCGACCTCCACCCGGTCGAGGCCCTGGTGGACGATCGGGTAGGGCGGGATACGCCGTTCGTCCGCCCGTTCGAAGGCGATGCGCGTGCCGTCCGGGGACCACCAGAAGCCGCGGCTGCGGTCGAGTTCCTCCTGCGCGATGAACTCCGCCAGCCCGTGCGTGAGCCCCTCCTCGGCGCCGTGCGTGAGCCGCCGCGGCGGCCCCCCCTCGACGGCTGCCACCCAGAGCTCCCCGCCGCGCACGAAGGCGACGTGGCGGCCGTCGTTGCTCAGGTGGGGGTCGATGGCGCCGTCACAGCCCTCCAGTTCCCGCAGCGGGCCGCCGCCCACGGACACCGAGAGCCTGCCGCCGCCCGGCACGAGCAGCACGGGTCCCGGCGCCTTCGAGGCGAATTCGTAGGCCGTCACCCCGAGTTCCCGCAGGCGCGCCCGCTCCCGGCGCAACTCCTCCTCGCGCGAAAGCGCGCCCTCGTCCCGGGACTCCGGCGATGGGCCCGCCAGCACCGTCCGCCCCCCCGTCGCGAGGTCGAGCCGCCAGAGGCTGCGCACGAGGCTCCCCTCCGCGCTGTAGAGGAACGTCAGCGCCCTGCCGTCGGGAGTGAACCGCAGCGCCGCCGGCGCCACCGTCCCCGGCAGCGGGAACCGTGCGACGTCCTCGACCGTGACCGATTCGTACTGCCTGCTCACCGGCTGAAGGCCTCCTCGCGCAGTGCTTCGACCGCCGCCATCCCCTTCGGGATGTCGATGCTCAGGATGTTCGCCTCGCCCTCGGTGATGAGCACGTCGTCCTCGATGCGGATGCCGCCGAAGTCCAGCATCGTGTCCACGCGGGCCCAGTCGACGGTGTCCCGATATCGCGCGCGCCATTCAGGGTCCTCCAGGAGCGCGCGGATGAAGTAGATGCCGGGCTCGATGGTGACGACGTACCCGGGCTGCAGCGGCAGGTCCGCCCGCAGCCACTTGAGCCCGAAGCGGTCGCTCTTGGTTCGGCCGCCAAGGCAGCCGCCCGCGTCGTGCGTCGATAGCCCGAGCATGTGGCCGAGCCCGTGCGGGAAAAACAGGGCGTGCGCGTCCTGCTCCACGAGCGAGGCCGGGTTGCCGCGGAGGATGCCGAGGTCGGCCAGGCCGGCGGCGATCTGTTCCGCCGCCTCCAGGTGGAGCTCGCGGTACTCCTTGCCCGGCCGCGCCGCGGCGATCGCCCTCTCCTGCACCGCGAGGACGAGCTGGTAGAGGTCCCGCTGGGCCCCCTCGACCTTCCGGCCCACCGGGAAGGTGCGGGTCACGTCGCTCGCGTAGCCGTCGACCTCCGCGCCAGCGTCCATGAGGACGAGCTCACCCTCGGACAGCGGGCGCGCCGTTGGGGCGAAGTGGAGCACCGCACCGTGGTCGCCAGCGGCGACGATCGAGCCGTAGGCGGTGCGGGCGGCGCCGTTGCGGAAGAACTCCGCCTCGACCTCCACCTGCAGGGCGCGCTCGGTCATGCCCGGGGCAGCGGTGCGAAGGGCGAGCAGATGTCCGGCGCGGGAGGCGCGCACCGCCTCGCGCATGAGCTTGAGCTCCGCCGGGTCCTTGGTGCGTCGCGCCTCCGCGAGCAGCTCCGTCAGCCGGGCGCCCGCCTCGCGGTCGATGCTCGCCTCCAGCTGCCCCCACGAGACGCCGTACGCCGCGCCCTCGTGTTCGAGGTCCGCGTTGCCCAGCAGTGCCAGCGGCAGGCCGCGCCGCCGTTCGAGCCACGCCCCGAGCTCGGACACGGGCCGCACCCGGTCCACCCCGGCCCGCGCGCCGAGTTCGTCCAGCGGTCCGGAGTCGCCCGACCAGATGCGCTCGTCCTGGCTGGCTACGGGCGCGAACAGCAACCACCCCTCCGTTCCGTCGAAGGTGAGGACACTTCCCGGGGGCATCGGTCCGCCGAGGTAGGCGAAGTCCGGGTGGGCGTGGAAGTCGTGGGCCTGGTCCGTGCCGGCGATGGGCACGGGCTGGCCCGACGCGACCGCAACGGGCCCGCGGTGGTCCATGCGCGCCGCGAAGGCGTCCCGGCGGGCACGGAGGGACGATGCGATCTCCATGCGCCAAGTCTACCGGCGCTTCCCGCTATTCGTACTGCCGCGCAGCGCCCCGCAACGACGACGCGATCTCGGCCCGCAGCGCCTCCGGGGCGATGACGCGCGCTTCCGGCCCCCAGCCGCGGATCCACGGCACGATCTCGAGCAGGCTGGGCAGTGTCACCTCCAAGCGCACGCCGCCGTCCCCGGCCGGCGATGTCCGTTGCGATGCGTGCCAGGTCGTCTCCTGCACCCGCGAGGCGACGGCGGGGCTGAAGTCGATCACGATGTGGTGCTCTTCGTCCCCCACGTAGACCACGCCCCACCCGTGCGCCAGGTTGGCCAGCAACGCGCCTCGGTCGGGGGGCTCGAAGTGGTCGTCCGTCAGTTCGACCGCACCGACCCGGTCGATCTTGAAGGTGCGCACCTCCCCGTGCTGGTGGCTGAACCCGATGACGTACGTCGCCGCCAGTTCGCTCCCGGGCTCCAGCAGGTGTGGGTCCAATTCCGTCTGTTCGACCGCCTTCGTCCGCTGCGACCGGTACGACAACCGGACGGTGCGCGAGGCAGCCCACGCCTCCGTCAGCCGCCGCGTGACCTCGACCTCCTCCGGCGCGTCTGGTTTCTGGCGGTGCTGGACGATGCCGGCTGTGGCGTGGCTGGCGAGCGCCGGTGGCAGCGCCTCGGCGAGCTTCTGGAGCGCCGCGAGGGCGGCGGGGTCGTTGTGGTCGGTGTGCCGGAGGTAGAGGCGCGCCGCCAGGAATATCGCCCGCGCTTCCTGCAACGTGAAGCGCACCGAACCGATCGCCGGTGCGCCCGGCATGATCTTCCAGCGCCGCCCTTCGGTCATGAGCGGCACGCCGAGCTCCGTCTCAATTACGTTCAGGTCGCGCTCCGCCGTGCGCACGCTCGTCCCCGTACGCGAAGCCAGTTCCCGCGTGGTCATCCCCTGGGGCGCCTTGCGCAGGATCTGCTCGATCAGTGGCAGCCGCGCGGCGCGCCGTACCTGTTCCGTCTCTGTCATCGCCCGCCCCCTCCCGGCCCCCCGGCCGAATCGTACTTGGCCGGCCAAGCATGCGGCCCTATTGCGTCAGGTCCTGTCGCGAATTGCCCCACCCCCCGGCCCCCGTCCTCACACCTGCACGACGGGACGCCGACCGTCGTTTAGGATCTTCCGCATGGCGGAGCCACGGGAATTCGGGCAGGTCATCTTCATTGGCGCGGAGGCGATCGGCCAGCCCGG
>JADLBT010000235.1 GCA_020847555.1 Gemmataceae bacterium | reverse complement strand
TCGACGACGGGACGCGGCGCATCCTCGACGTGCTCCGACGCGGGGAGGAGGTTGAGTATGGGTTCCTGGGCGTCGGCGTCGATCAGCGGGCGGAGCGGGCCGAGGGCGTGGCGCTGGAGTATGTGACGCGCGGCTCGCCCGCCGACCTGGCCGGGCTGAAGCCGCGTCACGTCATTCTGAGCGTCAACGGCACCCCGGTCCACGAAGGCGACGATCTGTTCCGGGCGCTGGGCACCGTGCTGGCGGGGACCAGGGTCCAGCTGGAGGTGCGCAAGCCCGGCACGGCGGCGCGGGAGCGCGTCGAGGTGACGCTGGCCCGGGCTTACATGCCGGGCCAGGCGATCGCGGCCGAGAAGGTAACGCGGCCGGTCTTCCGCGGGCTGCGCGCCGACTACACGAGCATCCTCGTCCAGCTGCCGCACGCGACGACCCAGCGTATCCCCGAGGGAGTGATGATCGGCGAAATCCAGCCGGGCAGCGCGGCAGCCGCAGCCATGCTGCGCGTCGGCGAGGTGATCACGCACGTCAACGGCCGCGCGGTCACCACCCCTGCCGCGTTCTACCGCGAAGTTCAGGGACTTGACGGTCCCGTCGAGTTGACTCTCGCCCCCGAGAACCCGGGCCAGCCCGCCCCGAAGGTGACGCTGAACTGAGAGCAGACAGCAGCAGGCAGCAAGCACTACCTGTGCGACTGCCGACTGCCGACTGCCCACTGCCCACTGCCTACTGGACCTGCCATGCGCTACGCCATCTGCAACGAGACGTTCGAGGGTTGGGACCACGCGCGCGTGTGCCGCACCGTGGCCGAACTGGGGTATCAGGGGCTGGAGATCGCCCCATTCACGCTGGCTCCGCGGATTACCGACGTGACCGCCGAGCAGCGCTTCGAGCTGCGCCAGCAGGCCGAAGACCACGGCGTGCGCATCATCGGGCTGCACTGGCTGCTGGCGAAGACGGAAGGCTTTCAGATCACGTCGGCGGACGAGGCCGTGCGCGGACGGACCGCCGGGTATCTCGTTGAGCTGGCCCGGTGCTGCCGCGACCTGGGCGGCGACCTGATGGTGTTCGGCTCTCCGGCCCAGCGCCGCATCCCCGCCGACGCAACGCGCGAGCAGGCGACCGACTACGCGGTGGACACCTTCCGCCGAGCGGCGCCGGGCATCGCCGACTGCGGAGTGCGGCTGTGCCTGGAGCCGCTGTCGCCGCCGGAGGCCGACTTCATCAACACCTGCGCCGAGGCGGAGGCGATCCTGCGCCGCCTCGACCACCCGAACTTCGCCCTTCACCTCGACGTCAAGGCGATGCACACCGACGACGCCCCGATCCCGGACCTGATCCGCCGCCACGGGGCGGGCGCCGGCCACTTCCACGCGAACGACGCCAATCGGCGCGGACCGGGGTTCGGCGACACCGACTTCGTGCCGATTTTCCAGGCGCTGCGCGCGAGCGGCTATGCCGGGTGGGTGTCGGTCGAGGTATTCGACTACTCGCCGGATCCGGTGACGATCGCCCGCGAGAGCATCCGTCACATGAAGCAATGCGCGGCGAAGGCGGAGGGCTGAGCGCCCCGCCCGGCGCCGTCGGACCAGCCGGAACGCCAGCGCCGGAGACAGTAACGGGACGACCGATGCACGACCGACTGCAATCGAACGATTGTGCCCGCTACCTCAAGGCGATGGCCGATCCGGAGCGCCTGAAGATCGTCCAGTGTCTGCAGCAAGGGCCGCGCAACGTCAGTGAACTCGCCCGCCTGCTCGTCGCCGAACTCGCCAACATCTCGCACCATCTGGCCGTCCTCCGCCACGCTGGCCTGGTCCTCGACGAGAAGCAAGGCAAGTTCGTGGTGTACTCTCTCAACCCCGCCATCTTCCACACCGCCGCGCCCGGCGGACCCCTCACCGTACTCGAACTCGGCTGCTGCCGGCTGGAGCTAAGCCCCTGACGCGCTGGCCGCACGCTCACACGATCGCTAGAGTGTTGGAGAGTTTTCTGCCCGCATTCTCCCGGAGGCTCCGTGCCCACGAAACCCCTGGCGGCTCGCTGCCTGGCCGAGGTGGTCGGCACCTTCATCCTGGTGTTCTTCGGCCTGGGAGCCGTCCACGCCGCCGTGCTGACGAACGCGCACAGCGGCCTGTGGCAGATCGCGTGCGTCTGGGGCACGGCGGTCGCGCTGGCCATATACCTGATCGGCGGGGTGAGCGGGGCGCACATTAACCCGGCCATCACCGCCGCACTCATCGCCTGGGGGCGCTTCCCGGTTCGCGAGGCTCTGCCGTATGTCGCTGCCCAGCTGGTCGGGGCGGCGCTGGCGGGAGCGGCGCTGTTCGGCCTGTACGGGACGTTCCTCACCGCCCACGAAACGCGCTGGGGCGTCGAGCGCGGCCAGCCAGGGAGTGAGATAACGGCGATGTGCTACGGGGAGTATTTTCCGGACCCCGGCCTGGCCCTCGCCGACCCCGCCCCGAAAAACGCCGAGGAGTTGCGCGAGCGCCTGAAGGCGCTCGAGGCGCGCGTCAGCGTGACGACGGCATCGCTGGCGGAGGTGCTGGGCACGCTGCTGCTGGCGCTGGCGGTCTTCGCGCTGACAGACGAACGCAACCACGTCGCCCCGGCGGCGCGGCTGGCCCCGGTCTTCATCGGGCTGACGGTGGCGGCCCTTATCGCCGTCATTGCCCCGCTGACGCAGGCGTGTTTCAACCCGGCCCGCGACTTCGGCCCGCGCCTGGTAGCGTGGGGCGTCGGGTGGGGCGACATCGCCCTGCCGGGGCCGCGTCCCGGGATTTTCTTCGTGTACCTCCTCGCCCCTGTGCTGGGCGCCGTCGCTGGCGGAGGCGTCTACCTCTTGCTGGTCCGGCCGTTCCTGGCCGTGTTCAAACCGCCCCCCGGGGAAGTGCCGTGAACGCGCGTCTGCTCCTGCCCGCCGCTCTGCTCCTGGCGTGCCTCGCCCTGCGCACCGGCGTCGGCCAGCCGCCAATGCCCCCCCTCGAGCCGGACGCGCCGTACCGCGCGCGGCGCGCCAACCCGGTGACGTACCGTGTCGATTTTTCGGTCGTCGTCACGCCGCCCTACCGCACGAAGACGCTCAAGGTCTGGCTCCCGCTGCCGCCGAGCGACTTCGCCCAGCAGGTGAGCGAGAGCGAGTTGTCCACCTTCCCGATGAAGGTCGCGCCGCAGATTGGGTCGGAGAAAGTATACGGCAACCGCTTCGCGTGCTTCACGTTCGACCGGCCGCAGGGAGCGCAGATCGTCCGGCACCGCTTCACGATCAAGACGTGGGAGCTGACCTGGGACGTGGAGCCGAGGCGGGTCGTCAAGGTCGCCCGGTGGCCGGAGCGCTTTGCCCCGTACCTGCGCGGCGAGCGGCTGCTGCCGGTCGATGAACGACTCGGCAAACTCGCCGCCGCCATCGTGCCGCAGCGGCACGGGCCGACCGAGGATCTGGGGGCGGTGCTCGAGTGGGTGAGCGCGCACCTGCGCTACGATCACGCCGACTGTTCGCTGCAGGCCAGCGCCCTGCACGCGCTGGAGAAGCGGGCCGGCCACTGCAGCGACTACCACGGCCTGTGCGCCGCGCTGGGGCGCAACCTCGGCTACCCGACGCGCGTCGCCTACGGCATCAACCCGTACCCGAAGAATTCGCCATCACACTGCAAGCTGGAGGTGTACCTGCCGCCCTACGGCTGGGTGCCGTTCGACGTGTCGGAGACGCAGCAACTGATGAAGCGCATCGCGGAGGAATCGAGGCTGGACGCGGCACGCAAGGAGCGGCTCACGAAAGCTGCGCGGGACCGGCTATTTCGGGGCTTTCGCGACAACACATGGCTCCTGCAAACGCGCGGGACCGACTACGACCTGGCCCCGCCGGCGAGCAGGCGTGTGGCGGTGGTGCGAACGGCGCACGTCGAGGCGGATGGCGTGGCCCTGCCGGAGCCCGACCCGGCCAACCCGAAGCAGCGCGAGTTCGCGTGGATGACGGTCCACCACTACGCCCCGGACCGAGAAGTTATCAGCCCGTTCAAGGACTGGCGCAGCCTGGAAAAAGAACCCTGAGGAGTGGTGAAAGCCCACGGGTGATGCCTCGTGGGCCAGGTTTTCAGCACCTGGCCCACGGGCCGCCACCCGTGGGCTTTACATGAAGAGAATACCTGACCGGGAGAACAACCTGTGAAGAGCATGCGGTTCGTCATGGTGGGGGGCTTCCTGGGAGCCGGAAAAACGACGACGCTGGCCCGGCTGGCGCGGTTCTACCTCGACCGCGGGCAGCGCGTCGGCATCGTCACCAACGACCAGGCCGCCGACCTGGTGGACACGCACAACCTGCGCTCGCAGGGGCTGCCCGTGGAGGAGGTGGCCGGCGCGTGCTTCTGCTGCCGCTTCGACGACCTGATGGGCAAGGTCGGCTGCCTGGAGCAGAGCGAGCGCCCCGACGTGATCCTCGCCGAGCCGGTCGGCAGCTGCACCGACCTCGTCGCGACGGTCGTGCAGCCGCTGAAGGATCTCTACGGCAACCGCTTCACCGTGGCGCCGTATGCGGTGCTGTTCAAGCCGAGCCACGGGCTGAAGATCCTCCGCGACGAGCCCGGCGCCGGCTTCTCCCCAAAGGCCGCCTACATTTTCCGCAAGCAGCTGGAGGAGGCTGACGCCGTCCTCATCAACCGCGCCGACGAACTCACCCAGGCGGCGGCGGCGGAACTCACGCACCTGGTCGCCGAGCGATACCCCGGGGTGCCGGTGCTGCGCGTGTCGGCGAAGACGGGGCAGGGATTCGACGCCGTAACCGCGTTCCTCGACCAGCAGGGGCAGTTCGGACGACGCATCCTCGACATCGACTACGACGTCTACGCCGAGGGCGAGGCGGAGCTGGGCTGGCTGAACAGTAGCGTCCGCGTGAAGGCGGCGGCGTCCTTCGCCCTGGACCAGTTGCTGCTCGATGTGGTCGGGAGGTTGCGCGAATCGCTGGCGGGCCACGGCGCCGAGGTGGCGCACCTGAAGGCGATCGGCCTGGCGGACGGGTTCTTCGGCGTGGCGAACCTCGTCAGCAGCCAGACACTGCCTGAGCTGTCGCTGCCGTCGAACGCCGCGGTGAAGGAAACGGACCTGATTGTCAACGCGCGCGTGGCGCTCGACCCGGCGGTGCTGGAGCAGGAGGTGCATCGCGCGGTGCGCGCGGCGTGCGCCGGCCGCGCGGCCCAGGCGGAGTTCGTGAGCACCCAGAGCTTTCGTCCCGGCCGCCCGCAGCCGACGCACCGCTACGCCGCGGCGAAGGCGTAGCGAGGCCGCTTGCGCAAACCTCTCCCCCGGCCCCCTCCCCTGCGAGGGGGAGAACCAGGGTGCGAGCGCCGGGAACGGCAGTCAGGCGCTTCGACCCGTGTTCTCCCCCTCCCCTGCGAGGGGAGGAGGCCGGGGGGAGAGGTTGTCACCCCGCCGGCCGGCCTGGCGCTCAAAAAATGTGGTCAGGGCCGGGACCGCCACGTCCAGGCTGTACTTCTCCTGTATCAGCGCGCGGGCCGCGGCGCCGAGCGGGCGGAAGGCTTGCGGATCCTCCAGCACACGCAGCGCGGTTTCCGCCAGGCGCTCGACGTCGAACAGCGGTTCGACCAGGCCGGTGCGCCCCGGCTCGATCACCTCGCGCACCGGCGCCACGTCCGACGCCAGCACTACGCAGCCGCACGCCAGGGCGTCGAACAGCGACCACGAGAGGACAAACGGCACGGTCAGGTAGATGTGCAGGTCGCTCAGGCACAGCACGTCGGCCAGCTCTTCCGGCGCGACGTGTCCCAGAAAGAGGAACCGCGACAGGTCGTACTCGCCGCGGCCCAGCACCCACTGCTTGAACGGCAGCCCGCCGGTGCGCAGCGCGTCCCACCCGTAATAGACCCCCTCGTCGCCCACCACGACGAACAGCACGTCCGGCCGGCACCGCAGAATCCGCCGCGCGACCTCCAGGAACAGATCGAAGCCGCGCACCGACTCCAGGCCGCGCGCCGCGTAGGTCACGAGGCGCGTGTCCGCGGGGATCGCGCGTCCGGCGAGCACGCGCGGCACGGCCCTCGGGCGGTACAGGTCGGTGTCAATGCCGTCGAAGTGGACCGCCAGCTTCGGCCGGAAGCGCTCCGGGAACGAGTCTCGCTGCCAGCGCGTCGGGGTGTAGGCGGCGTCCGCCTCGGTCAGGTTCAGGAGGATGGCGGCGTTGAGGCAGCGCGGATAGAACGGCGCCGGCTCGACGTCTGGGAGGTCGAGCCGGTAGGTCAGGTCGCGCCGCGCGGGAGCGAAGTAGTACTCGCAGTAGTCCACGAGGGGACAGTCGAGAATCTCACGCAGAAACAGGGTCGGCGTCAGCCCGCCGTGGCCGACGACCAGGTCGGGGCGCAGGTCGGGCCGCGCTCGCACAGCCGCGAACACCGCCTGGCCGATTTCGAGCGCGTGACCGTGCGTTTGCGGCCAGGGGATTTCCTGACCGGGCGGGCGCGGCGGGATGGGCAGCTGCTGCACCGTCAGCTCCCGCAGCATCTCGGGCGACGGGGCCGGGCAGCGCGACAGATGCTGCACCAGGAACGTGCAGTTCCACCCGTAGCGCCGGGTCAGCTCCAGCGCCAGCCGGCCGAACTGGGCCGGGAACGCGCGGTGAACGAACAGGACGCGCATGGTCGTCACCGCCACCTTTCCAGCAGGCGGTCAAACGCGCGCGCCAGGGCTGGCAGCACCACCTCCTGAGCACAGGCGGCGCGAACGTACCGCGCGGCGGCCTCGCCCAGCGGGCGATACGCGGCGAGGTCCGCCAGGACGGCCCGCGTCAGTCGCTCCGCCTCATCGGGATCCTCAGGCGCGACGAGCAGTCCGGTCTGGCCGGGGGTAATAAATTCGCGGACCGGCGCCGAGTCCCAGGCGAGAACCACGGCGCCCGCCGCCAGCGCCTCCAGCACGGAACGCGAGACGGGGTAAGGGCGGGCGGGGTAGACGTGCAGGTCGGTCGCCGTCAGAAGTTCGGCCACCGCAGCGGGTGCGAGCGAACCGAGGAGCAGGAACCGCTCCGGGTCGGGGGGCGGGTCGGCGCGCAGCAGCTGCGCGGCATACTCCTGCCCGAAGTGCGCCACATCAAGGCCGCGCTCGACCCGGGGCGCCCCCGCCGCCACGCAGAGGATGTTCGGGTCGGCGCGAAGCAGCGCATTCGCCAGACGCGCGAAGCGGTCGAAGCCGCGCAGCCGGTCCAGGCAGCGCGCGACAAAACTCACGACGCGCACTCCGGGTGGGATCTGCCTCCCGGCGATGTTCCGCCTTGCTCCGCCCTGACGGGCGAGGCGGCGCGTGTCGATGCCGTCGTGCAGCACCAGGAAGTCGTCGCGGTACTCAGGTGGGAACAGATCGCGCTGCCAGGCGGTCGAGAGCCACGGTCGGACGCCGTTCTCCAGTTCCAGGAGCGTCGTCGCGTTCGCCGCGCGCCGCCAGTGGAAATACTCGGCTGGCGTGTCGGGGCCGGCCTCCTCCGCGAGGTCGTGGGCGTGGGCGTGGTAGTAATAATCGAACTGCTGCACGACCGGGGCGCCCGGCGCGTGGACCGTCGCGAACAGGGTGGAGCCCAGCCCGGCCGAGCGGCCGAGGACGAGGTCGATGGGGCGCGGCCGGCGGACCTCCAGCACCTCCCAGCAGCCGTAGGCGTAACAGAGCGCCCGCTCCAGGTGGCGCGTCCAGCTGACCGACGGTTCGCGGGCGACCCCGCCGACGTTGAAGCAGACCACCTCCAGCCCGCGCCCGACCGTCTCCGGCCACCACTCCGGCGGGTCGGTGGTGTGGCAGAAGAAGGAGCAGCGATAGCCGCGGCAGCGCACCAGCCAGTCGGCGACGGACCCAAGTCGCCCGGGGAAGCGCGGCTCGATGCAGAGCAGGTGCAGGGGATCCTCAGGCAAGGCAGCGAACCGTTGGGGACCACCCCGGGCGTGCCGCGCCGCGGACCGGACAACGGCCGCACGTCCCGGGCCAGGGAAGGATTGTAGCGACGCGCGAGCGCGGCGGGAATGCGGACCGACGGTTGCTCCGGGTTAGTTGCGCCCGTCGCTGGCGCTCCAGGTTGGTCGGACGGCTCCTGCCCGCTCTTACGAGATGGCGACGAGGGTCGGCCGCTCCAGCGCGAGGTAATCGGTGCAGGTCATATGCACCGAGATGGCGTGGTCGCCCGCGTTGAAGTTGATCGAGGGGTTCTCTCCGAGCGCCGGGTCACAGTAAGTGGGGAGGCCGAAGAGGCTGCCAAACGGCGGGATCGAGCCGGGCTTGAGGCTGGTCAGCTGCTCCACCTCCTCGGCGGCCGCGAAGCGTACCGATTTGACGCCCAGCGCGGCCCGGGCCTTGCGGCTGTCGAGCTTGCGGTCGGCCGGCAGCACGAGCAGGACAAAACGCTCTCCCGCCCGAACCACCAGCGCCTTGGCGCCGCTCGCCAGCGGCGTGCCGCGGACGGCGGCCGCCTGTTCGCTGGTGAAGACCGCCTCGTGCCGCAGGACCGTGAACGCAATGCCGGCCTGTTGCAGCCATTCGTGCAGCCGCTCGAAGACGCTCGCCACGCCCGCCTCCCGCACTCACCAGTGCATCACGAACCCGCCATCGACGTTCACCGTCTGTCCGGTCACGTTGCGGGCGCGGTCCGACGCGAGGAACACCGCCATCGCGGCCACGTCTTCCGGCTCCTGCCAGCGATTCAGCGGCACCACCCGGCGGATCTTCTCGGCCGCCCACTCCTCGTAATCCTGGCGCTGTCCCTCCGGCTGCTGTCGCGCCCACGCCTCCCAGACGGAACGGTTCAGGGCTGTCTGCACCATGCCCGGGCAGAGGGTGTTGACGCGCACGCCGTAAGGCGCAAGATCCTTCGCCGCACACTGGGCGAAGTTGATCAGGGCCGCCTTGGAGGCGCTGTAAGGGGGGTCGGTTTGCGAGCCGATTTGCCCGGCGACCGAGGCGAGGAACAACATCGTGCCCGCGCAGGCTCGCACCAGGACCGGGGCGAAGGCGTGGGCCACGTTGGCGGCGCCGCCGACGTTGACCTGGAGGACGCGCGACCAGTCGGACGGCTCCAGGTTCCAGAACGGAAAGCCGTACTTGCCGGAGCCGATGCCGACCGCGAAGACGACGTGGTCGATGCGCCCGAAGGTATTCGCGATCTGACCCGCCGCGTGCCGCACCGCGTCGTAGTCCGTCACGTCGGCGACCAGCCCGAGAGCGCGTGCGCCGGCCGCTTCCACCTGGCGCGTCACCGCCAGCGCTTCGGTGTCGCGGTCGAGGATGGCGGCGTGCGCGCCTTCTGCGGCGAAGGCGTGTGCGATGGCCCGGCCGATCCCACGCGCCCCGCCCGCGATGACGGCCACCTGTTCTTTCAGTCCGAGATCCACGGCTCTCTCCCGGAGGTGCCTGGCGCGGCCCGGTCGCGCCCGCCGGGGTCGGTTATAGCACCTTCGACCGCTTGCGGCCTGGAAGCCGTTTCCAGACGTCGCAGGAGGGGCTGCGGCCCCCGATGGTTCCAGCGAGATCGGGGGACAGAGCCCCCTCCTGCGGCGTCTGGAAACGGCTGCTTGGCGAGTTGAGCTGCGCAGGGCTTCACGCCGCCCGGCGTCGGGCGGCGGCCTCGGCAAAGACGTCGAGGAGCTGGCGGTAGTGGTACTCGAAGGTCCAGCGCGCCGCGGTTCGGCGCGCGGCGTGGGCGCACACCGATCGCCGCGCCGGGTCGAGCAACTGGCCCAGGCACCACGCCAGCCGCGCGTGGTCGTGCGGGTCGTCCAGGACGTACCCCTCCTGCAGCGGCGACAGCAGTTCGCTCGCCCCGTTGGCCCGCGTCGTGATCACCGGCAGTCCGCACGCGAGCGCCTCCAGCACGACGAGCGAACATGGGTCGTAAAAGGTCGGGTGGACGAGGAAATCGGCCGCAAAGTATGCATTGCGCATCTCCGGGCAGTGGCCGGCGAACCGGACGTGCCGCTCGACGCCAAGCCGCCGCGCCAGCTGCTGATACTTCCCGCTGTCGGGATTTCCCACCACCAGCAGGCGGAACGCCGGGTTCGGTGACAGCCCGTTGACACAGAGGCAGCGTACCGCGTGCAGCAGCGGGTCCAGCCCCTTGAGGCGGTAGTTCATCGCCGCGAACAGGCCGACCGTCTCCTCGGCCCCCAGCCCCCAGCGCTGGCGCCACTCCAGGCGCCGCCGCGGGCGGTCGTGCTCGGGGAAGCGCTTCGCGTCGATGGCGCTGCGCACCACGAACAGATCCGCGGTCGGGACGTTGTAATACTGCTGGAAGTGGCCACGCACCATGTGGCTGTTGACCACGACGAGCGGCCGCGGGTGGCGCAGGTACTGCCTGCGCTCCAGGCGCCGGTAGGACCAGTGCGCCAGGTCGAGCGCCTTCACCACCCGGGCCAGCGCGCGTGTCACCCCGCCGGGATACTTGCGCAGGTTGTAATCGGCGGAGGCGCTGTGCAGGCCGCCCTGCGGGTAGAGCACGTCCTGCCCCCACGTCTTGTCGAAGCCGATCGAGACGTCATGCGTCCCCGCGCGCAGCGCTTGCTCGCACAGGGCGCCGAAGCGCCAGGGGCGCAGGAAGCGCGGCCCGCGCGGCGCCGGCAGGCCGTGGTAGCGCACGCCCGCAGGCAGGGCCTTCTCGTCCCAGCGGCAGGCGTAGAGATGGACCTCATGCCTGTCGGCGACCAGACGGCGGGCCAGGTCAGCGATGTACGTCTCACACCCTCCGCGGGCGGGCAGCACGCTCTCGTAACAGAACGCGACCTTCATGACAGGCGTTCGCCCTTCTTTTGGTTGTGTCGGCGATAGCGTTGCCATTTGAGCCTTACCAGCCAACCGAGCCACCGCCCCCAGCCCCCGCGCCGCGCCGACCCGAGGTAGCACAACCAGAAGCGCAGCCGGTCGCGCGCGGTCACGCCGGGGACGTCCGACGAATACAGCAGCTGGGCGAGATCCTTGACCTGCCACACCGGCCACGTCCACCGATGGCGGCTCAGGCGGTGCAGGTCGATCAGGTGGACGCGCCCGCGCCACTCCCCCACTGGCTGCTCGGTGTCGGCGCGGGGGATGTAGAAATGGCACAGGTAGAGATCCTTATGAAACGCGCGGCGGCCATGTAGTTCGCGCGCCAGGCGGGCCATTTCCGTCAGCAGCCCGCGTTTCCAGGCGTCGAACGCGACGGGATCGAGTCGGGCGGCCGCGGCGGGGATGGCCTCGTTAAGCGGGAGCATGTCGGCCAACTCCTCGACGGCGAGGAAGCTGCACAGCCGCCCCCACGGGCCGATGTACTCGCCGACGGCGACCGCGTTCGGCACTGGGAACCCCTCGGTGCGCGCCCATTCCAGGTGGCGCCATTCCTCGAAAGCCGGCGACCAACCCCGGCCCGGCCACACGGCGGCGAGCAGGCCGCGCCACCACGGCAGGCGGTAGTGACGCTTCAGGTAGACCGCGAGCCGGCGCCCGTCCGTGTGGAGGATCCAGCGCCCGGTCGAGCGGCCCTGCTTGGCGTGAAAGCGGTCGGTGACGGCAACGTCCATGACCCGCTCGCCCCAGTCGGAACCGGCGAACGCCGGCCAGTCCGGGTGCGCCTGTAACCGCCGGACGCCGCGAACCAGGCGCTGCCACAGGGCGCCGCTCATCAGGCGGCCTCCCTCGTGGTGGACGCAGTCAAGATTTCGGAAGTCGCGGAGACTTCCGAGGGCTTGGCCTGGCGGCGCTGACCGCTCACCGGACCGAGCACCGTGGCAGCCAACTCCCGCCCATCGGGGCCAAGTCGCCTCCTGCCCAGGTAGCCCAGCAGGAGACGGATCTGGTCGGCCCGGCTGCAGGTCAGGGTCAGGCTGTCGTGCAGAGCCCGGAGGTCGCGGAGCCACGTGCGCCCTGGCTGTCGCCTCTTCCGCAACCGTTCCGGCTCGCCGACCACCACGCGCACACCGATTCGCCGGTCCTGCACCTGCAGGGTACGGCCGGGCACATCGGGAGAGGCGAAGACATACCCCGCGTCGTGGAGGCGGCGCAGCACTGCCCCCGCGTGGCGCAGAACCTGTCGCCGCTCCGCACCGTCGGCGGTTGCCGCGAGCCAGGCCGTGAGGGGCGCCGCGCCGAGCAACGGTTCGGTCAGCAGCAGCGACTCGACGCGCCACGGCCAGGGGCTCCGCTGGCCAACCGCCAGCAGGCGTGGGGTCGCGATGCCGTAACGCTGCAGGCGAAACAGCACCCCGGCCCGCGCCAGTTCCGGAGACACGACCCGGCGGCGACGCACCAGGTTCCACAACCAGGCCAGGGGGCGGGCCGCCCGCCGGTGGACCAGGTCCGCGAGCAGCCCGGAGGGACGCTCGATGACCTCGCGTCGCACCGGGACAGATGGGTATTGTGCCCGCTCGGCGAGGGAGAGCCAGGCCGGTGCCTGCCCGCTGAGTTCGTCGAGGAATTCGCGCGTCACGCACAGCGCCTCGCCGTCGAGCCAGACGAGGTTCTGCGTTCCGGCGGCTAGCGGCGGCTCCAGCAACTCGCGAATGTGCCGCCGGCCGCGCAGGCGTTCCGCCAGCCGGCGCACGTCTTCCGCCGCCTCCCTCAGCGAAGGGAGGGGCACGTCATCGCGCTCCGCCTCACGGAGGTAAGCGCCCAGGCACGCGACCCGCGCCCGTCGGCTCACCAGTTCGTCGGCGAGGGTCGCGTCAAGTGCGGCCAGGTCGCGCTGGCGAACCAGCCACGAAACCTCCCGGTAGCGCCGGGAGCGCTGCCAGTCGAGGAACCAGAACGTCGCCTCCTCCGGGCGGCCCTCGACAAGGACGTGCTTGGAGTACAGGTCGGGGTGGTCGAAGCCGACCGAATGGATGCGGGCCAGGGCGGCGCCGAGTCCGCGGGCAGTCGCGCGCCGTCCGGTTGGGGTGGCCGCCATGTCGTGGAGGAACGCGCGCAGGTCGCGACATCCGGGCAACTCGCGAACCAGGAGGAAGGCGCGGCCGCGGTCGTCCTCGCCGGCGGCGAGCGGCTCGGGACAGCGGATGCCTGCCGCAGCCAGGTCGCGGAGCAGGGCGAACTCGCGGAGCGAGCGCGACGCCAGGCCGAAGCCTGCCCACGCGCTCGCCAGCCGATGCTTCCAGCGAACCCGATGTTCGCGCTTCAGGTAGCCGCCAACCGCGGCGGCACCGCTGCCGAGCGTCACCCGCGCGACGTGGCGGTCCGGGTGGCCGCAGTAGACGACCCCGGGGAGATCGAGATAATCGGTGGCGCCGCTCAGACCCAGGCCGGCGAGGGCGTCGCGGAAACGTGGGTGGGTGACGACGAACGCCATCAGGACGCCGCCTTTCGTGCGGGGTAACAGGTGAGCAGTTCGGCGGCCGCGGTGAACACCTCGACAGGCGTGAGGCCGCGCATGCACCGATGGTCGAGCGGGCAGACGCGCCGCTGGCACGGGCCGCAATCGACCTTCTTTTGCAGGTGAACCGCCGCCGGGTGGTACGTCTCGGTCCAGGCAATGTGCGTTGGTCCGAACAGGGTGACGACCGGCCGGTCGAACGCAGCCGCGAAGTGGCGCGGCCCACTGTCGGTGGTGATGAGCAGGTCCGCCCGCCGCACGCACGCCTTTGTCAGTCCGAGTGACAGCGCGTAGTCAGCGAGAGTGTGGACAGCCCGGCGGCAGGCCAGGTTCTCAATCTGCATCGCCAGGGTGCGCTCGGCCGGTCCGCACAGCACCAGCACCCCGCTGCCGCGCTTATCCGCCAGCCCCTGGGCGAGGTGGGCGAACGACTCGGCTGGCCAGTGCTTCGCCGATCCGAACGCGGCGCCCGGGTTGAGGCAGATCACCTCCCGGTAGCGGCCGAGCCCGCCGCGCTCCCAGACCGCGTCGGCGGCCTGTTCGTCGGCCGGGGACGTGAACAGCTCCATGCGGTGCCCGGGCGTGGGGCAGCCGAGGTGTTCGACGAGGAGGTTGTAGGCGTCGATGATCGGACTCGGGGTGAACGTCCCGTCGGCCGCGCGGAGGGGAGGGAGGCGGTCGGTCAGCAGCCAGCTGCGCCCGCCGCGCGCGTAGCCGACGCGGCGCCGGCAGCCGCCGAGGCACGCCACGAGCGCCGATCGGAACGAATTCGGGAAGAGGACGGCGAGGTCGGGCCGCTGCCTGCGCAGCGCCAGCGACACGGCTGGCCAGCGCCGCGCCCACGGGCCTTTCTCGTCAAGGAGGAGTTGGCCGTCGAGCCAGGGGGCACCGGCGAGGACGCCCGCGACGTAGGGACGCAGGACGCCGACGAGGTGGGCGGAGGAGAAGTGGCGGCGCAGCGCCCGCAAGGCCGGCGTGGCCATCACCGCGTCGCCCACCCAGTTCGGCAGAAAGACGGCGATCTTCATGGTTGGGAGCAATTAGCTACGGAGCCACGGAGAAGCGAGGACAGGCCACAGATAAACACGGATTGAAGCGAATCATTTCTTCCTGTTAATCTGTGCTGATCCGTACTCATCTATGGCTTGTCCTCGCTTCTTTTTCAGGCGGCCCGCAGTTTCTCGATGACGCTGCTCGTCGAGAACCCGGACCGCAGGCGGGCCAGGTGTACCCGCCCGCCATACGCCTCCACGAATGACGCGCCCACCACCTCTTCCGGCCGGTAGTCCGCGCCCTTGATCAGCACGTCCGGGCGTACCGTCTCGATCAACTTCAGCGGGTTCAGCTCGTCGAAGACGGTCACGTAATCGACTGCCTGCAGCCCGGCCAGTACGTGGGCGCGGGCCTCCACGGCGTTGATCGGCCGGCCGTCGCCCTTGAGTGCGCGCACGCTCGAATCACTGTTCAGGCCGACCACGAGCACGTCGGCCTGCAGCCGCGCTTCCTGCAAGTACTGGACGTGGCCGGCGTGCAGCACGTCGAAACA
Organism: Gemmataceae bacterium; assembly: GCA_020847555.1. Next base: position 7,001 of record JADLBT010000235.1, on the reverse strand, counting down.
GCCGTTGGTGAACGCCACCCGCTGGCCGTGGCGGCGCCGGTCCTCCAGCTCGCGCCCGAGCGCGTCGAGCGAGACGACCTTCTCCGCCCCCAGCGCCCCGTCGCCGACGCGAGTCCCGCCGTGCAGCAGGTCGCGCAGGATCTCGTCGCGGGTCACCGTGGCGACACCGATCTTCTCCACCTCCAGCCCGCCCGCGACGTTGGCCAGCGTGATCGCGTCGGCGTAGTCGGCGCCCGCCGCCAGCGCCATGCCCAGGACGCTCAGCACCATGTCGCCTGCTCCGGTGATGTCGTACACCTGGCGCGGCCGGGTCGGAAACAGCTGCTGCCGGCCGTCGCGGTGTACCAGGGCCATGCCATCCCTGTCGAGGGTGATGACCGCCGCTTCGAGGTCGAGCTGCTGCACCAGCTGCGCCCCTGCCTCCAGTACCGGGGCGGTGCCGACGAGAATCCGGCCGGTCGCGAGGCTCGCCTCCATCCGGTTGGGCGTGATGGCCGAACACCCGTGATACTTGCGGTAGTCGTCGCCGCGGATCGGATCCGCGAGGACGCGCAGCCCCAGCGCCCGCGTCCCGGTGATGACGGCCGCCAGCAGGGACGGGGTGCAGACGCCCTTGTCATAATCGCTGATGAGCACCAGGTCGATCTTGCGCAGCTGGGCCGCCAGTACGCGCGTCAGGTCGGTCTCGATGGCCTCGTTGATCGGGGTGCGGACCTCGTAATCGACGCGCAGCATCTGCTGCGGGTGGCGGTGCTGGGCGCGGCCGATGTAGCGTTCCTTCACCGTCGTCGGCCGGCTGCCGTCGCTCACCACGCCCTCGTGGTCGATGCCAAGACTGGTCAGCGCCTGGCGAATGCGGCCGCCGTCGAAGTCCGAGCCGACGACGCCCGCGAGCATCACCCGTGCGCCGAGGGCGCGCAGCATCATCGCGACGCTGCTTGCTCCGCCCAGGCGCTCCTCACGCCGGTCCGCGTGCAGCAGGAGGACGGGCGCCTCCTGGCTGATGCGTTCGGCGTCGCCCCAGACGTAGCGATCGAGCATCAGGTCGCCGACCACCAGGACGCGCGGCTGGCCGAGGCCCTGGACGAGATCGATCAGGTTCGCGCTCATCGTGTTCCCCTCGGCCGAACTTCTCGCGGCGACGGACCATCGCCCGCCAAGCCGTGAGCGGCAGGAAGACAACTCAGGCCGCCTGGACCTGCTCGGTGGGGGCGAGTTCCCCCTCGCCGACAAGGGAGCAGGCGACCGCGGCGTGGAGCAGCGGCAGCAGCACCTCGTGGTGGCCGATCAGCTCGATCCCCTCCGCCGACGGCCGCTCCAGCACGTTGACGCGCGAGCGGTACTGCGCCTGCTTGTCCACGTTGACGGTGACCAGACCGTCGAGGCTGTGGCCGAAGTTACGCACGACCGAGACGGTCTTGACGAACACCTCGGGCAGCAGCACGGCCGACCCCAGGTTGAGCCACACACCGTTCGCCATCGTGGACACCACCGTGCAGAGACGGCGGAAGTCGATCATCGACGCCTCGCCGAGCGCAGCGCCGGAGACGTGCGGGTGCATGTGGACGATGTCGGTGCCGAGCGCGACGTGGATCGTACACGGGATACCGGCCCGATACGCGGCGAGCACCAGGCTGCAGTCAGCGTGCGGCGCGTCCAGCCCGTCGAGGTACTGTCCCAGCGCCGCGCCGAGCCCCAGGTCGCCCTCGGCGCCCGCGCGGGCGGCGACGGCGAAGGCGTCGGCCGTCTCGCGGGCCATGCCGAAACGCCCGTCCGGCAGGTGAACGCCGACGTCCTCGCTCGTCTTGCCGGCGAAGGCCAGCTCGAAGTCGTGGATGGCGGCGGCGCCGTTCAGCGTGATCCCGGTCAGCACGCCGCGGCGGATCCAGTCGATCAGGTAGGGAGCGCACCCGGTCTTGATAACGTGCCCGCCCAGCGCGGCGACGACCGTTCGGCGGTCGCGGCGGGCGCGGCAGAGGTGATCCCGGACCCGGCGCAGGTCGCGGCCGGCGAGTTGCAGCGGGAGCGAGTCGAGCCACTCGCCGACAGTCGCGTCGGGGCCGACCGGGCGGCCGAGATCCTCGATAAGCACCTTGGAGGGCCGCGAGATGAGGTCGTAGGTTTTCAGCCCGTGCAGGTCGAAGGGCGCGACCGCCGTCTGGGCGCACACGCCGGGGAGGTTCCGTCCGTTCACCCGAGTGCTTCCTTCAGTCTGCGGTCGAACGACTCCTGGCCGGCGAGGAAGTGCAGCCGGATGCGCAGCGCCCACAACGCGCGCTCGCCCAGCCGGGTCAGGGGTAGCTTGACCAGATCCTTCTGGGTCGTGACGACAACGCACTCCGTTGCCTGCCGCCGAACCCAGGTGCGCAACGCCTCAACATCCGTCCGTGCGTAACGGTGGTGGTCCGGGTACGCCCGGAAGTCCGCCACCACCCCGCCCAGGTCCGTCAGCGTGCGGTGGAACGCCTCCGGGTTGCCGATGCCGCAGAACGCCACCAGTTGCCGTCCTTGCAGCGCCGCCAGCGGCAGCGTTGCCCCGTCCGCGTTCACCCACTCGACCGGCCGGTGAGTCGTCTCCGCCACCGGCACGCCCGGGGCGAGGCGGGCCACCTGCTCCCGGAGTCGGGCGAGGTCGGCCACATCCGCCTGGTCGCACCGGGTCAGGACGATGGCCCCGGCCCGGGCGAGTCCGCGCGGCGACTCACGCAGCAGGCCGCGCGGGAACAGATAGCCGTGGCCCCACGGATTTGTCGCGTCGATCAGGACCACGTCGAGGTCGCGGCCAAGTCGCCGGTGCTGGAAGCCGTCGTCGAGGACGAGTACCTCGCTCTCCAACTCCTCGACGGCGGTGGCCGCCAGCGTCACTCGGTCCGGTCCCTGCAAGTGGGGGACGTCGGGCAGGTTTGCTTCCAGAACCAGAGCCTCATCATTCTGACCTTCGGCGGCGCCGTAACCGCGGCTGAGGATGGCAACGAGCCGTTCCTGTTCGCGGCAGGATCGGGCGACGTATTCGACGCAGGGCGTCTTGCCGGTGCCGCCGAGCGTCAGGTTGCCGACGCTGACGACCGGCACGGAAGGTTTCTGGACGCGCTTCCAGCCCCAGCTGTAGAGACGGTTGCGCAGGTGGGTGGCCCACCCGTAGGGGATGCTGGCCAGCCGCAGCCCGAGCCGCTGCAGCGCTGCCCACGGCCCCCGCTGCGCCCCTGAAATCACCCGGTGGTAGTAAGCAAGCGGTTTCACGGCAGCCCCCGCACCCGCTCCCGCGGCGGGGGATCGTGTTATAGCCCGAGCGTCACTTCGGTGTCAACCGCGATCCGGTTGGAGGCGCGTCCCCCACTCAGGGTAAAGCCCACAGGTCGCGGCCCGTGGGCTTCACCTGGATCTCAGCGACGGACCAGGAAGGTCATTCCATACCCTTCGGCGCCGCTGCCGACCCGGCACAGGTGATCGAACTGGTGCCGCCGAATCGCCTCAACCAGTGCCTGGGCCTCCGCGAGCCGCGGACCGAAGTTGACCAGCGCCCGTTCCCCCTCACACACCAGGTAGCTGTCGCCGACCTGCCGCACCATCACCGCCTCGGGCCGAAACGCCTGGCTGAGCACCCCGAACTTCAGCCCGCGCGGCGCCTGCCCCCCGATCAGGAAGTACGCGAAGCTCTCCGCCCCGCCGCCGAGCCGGTATTGCTCGGTGAAGCGGTAGTGCTGCAGGACGTTCCACGCCAGGCGGGCCTCGTGCTGGTTCGGGCCGAAGTTGGCCAGGACGTGCTTACCATAGACGAGCCGCCACTCGTTCCGATCCGCCTTCGCCTGGACCATGCGCGGGTCGAAGCGGACGTGTTCGACCGACGCCGTGGGGGAGAACCCGGCCTGCACGACGCCCCCCGGCGGGGGCAGCGCGGGGCGCCGTCCAAGGTCCGTTGGGCTGCCGAGGAAGTAGATCATCGACGGCACGCGCTCGCCGACGTAGCCGAGTTGTGTGAACCCGTAGTGTCGGATGGCGTCCAGGGCGAGGTACGCATCGTCGCGCCGGGCGAAGGTGAACAGGAGGCGCGCCGCGTCGCGCAGCCGCCACTGCCCCTCGACCTCCTCGGCCTGGAGCGTGTTCAGGTCGAGCGGGATCAGGCGCAGCCCCGGAACGTCCGCGTAGGGCGCATGCCCCTCCGAGAGCCAGTATTCCATGACCGGCTCGGGCGTCCCGATCGTCCCGTGGTGGGTGAGCTTGAGGGCGCGGATGACCTTGAGCGCCGCGCGCGCGTCAGCCTCGCGGAGGGCGAAATCCTTCAGCGCCAGCCCGTTCGCGAGGATGACCCACCGGCCGTGGATCTGGCGCAGCTCGGCCTGCCGCGGATCGAAGGCGGTCAGCCGCCCGGGAGCGCGCTGCTCCAGGCCGGCCGGCAACGCCCCGGGCGCCCCCCGTCCTGCCTGCCCCGAGCGTGTCTGGGCGAGGGCCGGCGCGCCACACAGCACCGCCGCGAGGAACCCGAGGAGAATCCGGCGCATGAACGCACCTCCCGAGACGACCGAATCATTACGGCTGAGTGGGAGGCAGGGATATGGCAGCAACCCGACGACGAGTCAATGTCTGTTGCAGCTGCGTTATCAACCCGCCGCGCGCTCGCGCGGCGGGTTGATAACGCAGCTGGGGAAAGAGGCGTCGGCGGAGGAAGGCTTCCGAAGCCGTTGCGACACTTTCCTTCACCTCCGCGCCCGCGTTGTGCCGACAAGGAAACTGGACTGGCATCCCGGGGGCACAAAGCGTATACATGACGCGCCAAAGCCGGGAAGTGTCCACGGGACGAGAGGCGGCACCCCATCCACGCACCGGCCGAACTGGCTTGCCCCGTCCACTTGACTTCTCGCGGTTTCCTCGCTCCTCCTGGAACGGATGCGGTTATGTCGAACGCACAAGGTCCGCGCGTCCATCCCACGGCGGTGATCTCCCCGGAGGCCGAGCTGGCCGGGGACGTCGAGGTCGGACCGTACGCGATCATCGAGGGCCGCGTCCGGGTGGGGCCGGGCTGTGTGATCCGCCCCGGAGCGCTGCTGTGCGGCCCGCTCACGATGGGACAAAATAACCAGGTGTTCACCGGCGCCGTCCTCGGCGAACGCCCGCAACATCTCAAACACAACGACGAGCCGACCGCCCTGGAGATTGGCGACGCCAACATCTTCCGCGAACACGTCACGATTCACCGCGGGACGACCCACTCGTGGGTGACCCGCGTCGGCAGTCACAACTTCTTCATGGCCAACAGCCACGTTGCCCACGATTGCCGCGTCGGCGACCACTGCATCTTCGCCAACGGCGCGCTCGTCGGCGGGCACTGCACCATCGAGGACAGCGTGTACCTGTCGGGCAACACGGCCGTGCATCAGTTCGTGCGCGTTGGCCGACTGGCGATGCTGAGCGGATGTTCGGCGACGAGCAAGGACATCCCGCCGTTTGTCGTCCAGCAGGGACACAACAGCGTCGTCGGGGTGAACGTCATCGGCATGCGCCGGGCCGGCTACGACCTGCAGCAGATCAACGCGACGCGCGAGGCGTTCCGCATCCTTTTCCGCGAGGGGCTGCCGCTTCCGAGCGCCCTGGCCCGGCTGGAGCGCGACCTCGGAACGGTATCCGCCGTGGTCGAGATGCTCGCGTTTCTGCGCGACTGCCCCAAAGGCATCAACCTCATGCACGACCGCAGCCCCGGAGAGGCGGCGTGAGCCAGAAGAGAATGGCAAGAAGAAAGCCCACGGGTGGCGTCCCGTGGGGGCAGTGCTGAGAATCTGGCCCACGGAACGTAACCCGTGGGCTTTCCCAAAACCCCCTGACACACCCGCCTCCTTGCCTCTGCATTAACTCTTCCTCCCCAATCCCCCCCTCATCCAGTAACGGCCGCGACCCGCTTCGCCTTGACCTGGAAAGCGACCCCTCCTATAGTGATTTTTCCGCCCTCCAGATGGGAACAGTATGCGCGGGCCGGGTGACGGACCACCCGAAAAGAGGCTGCTCGCACTGTAGAGGAGAGGTCATGAGAACACTCTGGGCAATCGGACGGCGCCGGCCAGCCCTGGCTCTCCTTGCGACAACGACCCTGGCGCTGGCCCTGGGCCTGACGCAGGTCACGGCACAGGTTGCCACCTTCAACGAGCGCGAGGTTCGCTCCGAGACGAGCGCCCTGGACGACCCCAAGCTCGATGTGTGGTCCCTGGACTTCCGGTTCAAGGATCCGCGCCTGATCAAGGTCAACATCCCCGGCCGCGGGACGCGCATCTGCTGGTACATGTGGTATCAGGTCATCAACCGCACCCGCGCGCCGCGCGTGTTCCTTCCGGAATTCGAGCTGGTCACGCTCGACCACCCGGGGGTGTACCGCGACGAGGTTCTGCCGTCGGTCCAGGAGGCCATCAAGCGGATCGAGGACACGACCGGGTATCAGGATATCAAGAACTCGGTGACGATCGCGGCCGAGCCGATTCCGAAATCGGAGCCGGCCGGCGAGGCGTTCCCGCGGGCGGTCACCGGGGTAGCGATCTGGGACGGCACCCCGGCCGACCCGAGCAAACGCGATGCGAAGACGCCCGACCTGGCCGATTCGACGCGGTTCAGCATCTTCGTCAGCGGGCTGTCCAACGGCTGGGTGCTGGTGGACCCGCTCGTTTCGGGCGGGGCGACGCGCGAGCCGCCGGTGGTGCGCCGCAAGACGCTGCAGCTGAACTTCAAGCGCCTGGGCGATCGGTTCCAGCTCGACTCGCGCCAGATCAGCTTCGTATCGCCGGCCGAGTGGATCGACCGGGCCGCGCAAATCCCGCTGCCGCCGGCCCTCCCCAAGGCCGGCAAGGGCGACGCGGGCAAGGACAAGACCCCGCCGAAGGGCGCCCGCCTGGAGCTGGACGAGTTCAGAATCGGGCGCCTCGGGAAGTAACACGGTATTCTTCACCAGCCCGGAGCGCCAGCGCCGGGCACAAACAAACATCTGGGAGAGGGCACAAATGGCTCATAAGAAAGGGCAAGGG
>JADLBT010000234.1 GCA_020847555.1 Gemmataceae bacterium | reverse complement strand
TAGGGCGAGGGCGCCATCTGGCCGAGCACGGGAGCGCGGCTTTCGTGCAGCGCAACCAGGGCGTGCCCCGTCCCGAGTCGCAGCGCCTGGGCGGCGAAGTCGCGGCCCATCGTTTCGGTGGCCGCCTCCGCCTCCGCCCGGCTGTTCTGCCGCATGACGATCCGCGTATTCAGGTTGTTCATTACCCGGTGCGGGATCTGCGAGGCGTTTTGCAGACTCAGAACGATCGAGTGATCGACCGACCGCCCCTCGCGCATGACGCGCTCGAACGCCGCCGCCAGGGCCGGACCGTGCCGCGATCGATTGTCGAAGAGGCGGTGAGCCTCGTCCACCAGCTGCACCAGTCCGGGCCGCCCGCCGCCGCCCAGCCCGCCGGGCCGCGACGACTGCGCGCCGACCGACAGGCGCGGCTTGCGGTAGCGCTGCCCCTCGCGCAGGAAGTACGACACCAGGACGGCGTAGGAGTGGTCCTCGACGCGCGCGTAGTCCATCACCATGACGCGCCCCTCCTCGACCAGTCGCTCCAGGTCGAACGCCGTCACCTGGCGGGCGCCGTCCAGCTCCGACGCCTGCAGCCGCGCCGACCCGGCCGGCCGCGTGCCGCGGGCGCCGAACGGCGACGGGGCGACCGGCTGGACCGGCTTGCCGACCGCGTCGAGCCACGGATACCAGTGACGGCGGCGCGTCACCTTCTGCAGGATCGACGGGCCGGTCTTGGCGTGGATCGTCTCCTCCGGCGGGAGGTTCGGAGCCTGGCCGTTGTCCGGGGCAGTGCGGCGGCGCACCTCCGCCAGGATGTCGTCGAGCGTGTAGCGGCGCGGCGACTGGGCGAGCTGCGCCTGCCGGTACAGGTGGCTGGCGGCGAGCACGAACCCCTCGAACGCATTCTGCTCGGCTGTCTCCGGGCCGGTGAAGAACAGACCAGCGAGCATGTCCGGGTAGAAGTCCGACGACCGGAACCCGACCACCTCGTCCACCGTCGCCGGGTCGCAGATGCCGTAGAACCCGATACGCTTGACGTTCTCCGCCCCGTGCGGGAACAGGCGCCAGTCCTCGAACCGCTCCCAGACGCGGCGCACCCGCTCGTCAGTGTTCGGGGCGTGGATCAGGCCGTAGTCCGGCTTGGCATCGTGGATCAGGACGCACTTGCGATATTTCAGAGCCTGATCGACGATGTTGGCGGCGACGTTCGACTTCCCCGACCCGGTCCCGCCGGCGACCATGATGTGGTAGTTGAACTTGCGCTCGTCCAGGCACAGCGGCACGTCCTCGGCGTTGAGCAGCTCGCCGATGACGTTGGTCGTCCCGTCCTCGTGGTGCTCGACCGGCGGGATCTCGATGACGGCCGCCGTCTCCGTCGAGTTGAGGCGGGTGACCTGGGAGCCGGGCAGGGGCCGCAACCGCGGCGTGAGGAGCTGGCCCTCGACGTACTGGCCGAGGATGAGGATGTCGAAGATCTGCACGGACTCCACCGACTGCACGTCCGGGTGGGTCTGCATCAGCCGCAGTCCGTGCAGGATCGTCGGGTCGAGGCGGTTGCCGACGGTCGAGATGTTCTGGTTCGGCTGGACGACCTGACCGATCCACGTGGCCCCGTCGAGCTGCTGGATGCGGACGTAGTCGAACAGCGCGATGCCCTCGCTGATCTCGGCGATGGCCTGGATGTGGCTCAGATCGGCCGAGGGGGTGTCGTGCAGGATCAACATGGCACGCTCCGCAGCTGCGTTTGCCGTGACCTCCCGTTCGTGTGCAACAATATAGTAAGGGACGCAAGTTCAGGAAAGTGAACCGAGATGCACCTGTACGGCGTACCACGCAGGCTCCGTCCGCTGCGGCGGGGAGAGTTGGATGTCTCGTCCTGCCGGACCGCAGGCCAGAGACGAACGACTTTCTATATCATCCTATCGGGAGAAGGCAGGGGAAAAGGCAGCCCCTGTAAAAGACACTCTCGCAGCGCCCCGCACTTTTTTCGGAGTCCGCCATGCCGCGCGCCGTTCCCCCGCTGGCCCGCCCGACCGCCTGCGCCGCCCTCCTGACTCTGACCCTGCTGGCCGCGCCGGGCGCCGGCGGCCCCTCCCAGTCAAAGCCCTCGCTCACCGGCGCGAACCTGAAACAGTTGCGGACCGAGGTCGCCAAGCTCATCGATGCCGACTACCCCCGCCTCGACGCCCTGTACAGGCACCTCCACGCCCACCCGGAGTTATCTCTCCAGGAGGAGCAGACGGCCGCCCGGGTTGCGCGGGAACTGAAGGACGCGGGGTTGCCGGTGACGACCCGGGTCGGCGGGCACGGCGTCGTGGCGGTGCTCAAAAACGGCCCCGGCCCGACCGTCATGATCCGGGCCGACATGGACGCTCTGCCGATCGTCGAGAAAACGGGGCTTCCCTACGCCAGCAAGGTGCGCACGCGCGACAGAGACGGGCGCGACGTGGGCGTCATGCACGCCTGCGGCCACGACGTCAACTCGACCTGCCTGACGGGCGTCGCGCGGGTGCTGATCGCCCTGAAAGGACGCTGGAAGGGGACGGTAGTGTTCGTCGGTCAGCCGGCCGAGGAGATGGGCGCCGGGGCGCGGCTGATGCTCGCCGACGGCCTCTTCGAGCGTTTCGGCAAGCCGGACTATGCGCTGGCCCTGCACTGCGACGGCCGCTATCCGACCGGCCACGTCAACTTCCGCGCGGGCCAGATGCAGGCGAACGTCGATTCGGTCGATATCCTCGTGCGCGGCAAGGGGGGCCACGGCTCGGCCCCACACACGACCATCGACCCGGTCGTCCTCGCGGCCCGCATCATTCTCGACCTGCAAACGATCGTGAGCCGGGAGGTGAGTCCGATCGACGCGGCGGTGGTGACGGTCGGGTCGATCCACGGCGGGACCAAGCACAACATCATCCCCTCCGAGGTCAAGCTGCAGATCACCGTGCGGACGACAACCGACGAGATGCGCAAGCGCGTGCTGGAGGCGATCGGACGGGTGGCGAAGGCGGCCGCCCTCGGGGCGAAGGCGCCGGCGCCGGTGGTGCAGGTGCGGCTGGACGACTACACCCCGGCGCTGGTGAACGACGTCGCGCTGACGGGCCGGACGGTCGCGCTGTTCCGCGCGGCGCTGGGGGCGGAGCGCGTCCACGAGCGGCCGATGAGCATGGGAGGCGAGGACTTCAGCCGGTTGGTGCGGGCTGGGGCGCGCGGCTTTTACTGGCACCTCGGCACGGCCCCGCCGGACCGGGTCGCCGCGGCGAAGAAGGGGGGACCGCCGCTGCCGGGCGTCCACACCGACGTTTACTACCCGGTGCCGGAGCCGACGATCAGGACGGGCGTGCTGACGATGAGCCTGGCGGCGCTGGACCTGCTGGGGAAGAGGGAGGAGTGAGGAGAAAGAGGCAGGTAAAGCCCACGGGGTGGCGTCCCGTGGGCCAAGTGTTGGGGACTTGACCCACGGGACGCCACCCGTGGGCTTTGGCTCGGGTCAGCTGGCCTCGCGCAGCTTGGCCAACTCCTCCTTGACCGGAGCGTAGTGGCTCGGCTCCATGTTGAACGACGCCGTCCCGCCGGTCGAGTTGCGCAGGTCGTTGGTGTAGTTGAACAGCGTCGCCAGCGGGACGTAGGCGTGCAGCTGGCAGCGACCTCTGTCCACGCTCAGGTTGAGGATCTCGCCGCGCCGCCGGTTGATGTCGCCCGTCAGCGCGCCGAGGTACTGCTCCGGCGCGTAGACCATGACGTTCATGATCGGCTCCAGCAGCGTCAGCCCGGCCTTCAGCTGGGCGTCGCGGAAGCACTCGACGGCCGCCGCCTTGAACGTGTCGGCCGAGCTATCGACATCGTGCGCCTTGCCGTCCAGCAGCGTCGCCTGGATGTCCACGCACGGAAAGCCGTACTTGGCCCCCTTGGCGCACCCCTGCCGGAAGCCCGCCTCCACCGACGGAATGTACTCGGTCGGCACCACGCCGCCGACGATCCTGTCGAGGAAGTACAGGTTGTTCGGATCGCGTTTCTCGCCCTGCTCCTCCTGGTAGGCGGTCCACTCCTCGACCTGCTCCTTGGTCAGCGGCTCGAACTTCATGTCGATCACGGCGTACTTGCCGCGCCCGCCCGACTGCTTGATGTAGCGCGTCTCCAGCTCGACCGCCTTTGACAGCGTCTGCCGGTACGCCACCATCGGCTCGCCGACCGTCACCTGCACGCCGTGGTCACGCTGCAGCTTGTGGACGGCCACCTCCAGGTGCAGCTCGCCCATGCCGCTCAGAATGAGCTGATTCGTCTCCGGGTCGGTCCGGGCGCGCAGCGTCGGATCGTCCCGGACCATCTTGCCCAGCGCCTCGGCCAGCTTCGTCTCATCAACGTTCTTGGCCGGGGTGATGGCCTGAGCGATAACCGGCTCGGGGAAGCGGATCTCCTCCAGCACAACCGGCTGGTCCTGAGCGCACAGCGTATGCCCGGTCGCGGTGTGCTTCAGCCCGACCACCGCGACGATCTCGCCCGGCCCGGCCACTTCCAGGCGGTCGCGCCGGTCGCCCATCATGCGATAGATGTGGCTGATCCGCTCCTGCTTGCCGATGCCGGTATTCTGGATCACGTCGCCCGGACGCAGCTCGCCGGAGTAGATGCGCACGAACACCAGGTCGCCGTGCTTCTCGCTGACGGTCTTGAACGCCAGCCCGCTGAACGGCTGCGACGGGTCCGGCCCGCGCTCGACGCGCTCCTTCTTCTTCGGCACGATGCCGTGGACCGGCGGCCGATCCCGCGGCGTCGGCAGGTAGTCGCGCACCGCGTCCAGCAGCAGCCGCACGCCGTGGAACTCCTTGGACGAACCGCAGTGGACCGGCGTGATCTTGCCCTGAAGGGTGCCGGTCCGCAGCGCGCGGCGGAGCACCGCCTCGGGGACCGGCTGGCCCTCGAGGACGAGTTCGAGCAACTCGTCGTCGGCGTGCGAGGCCGCGTCGAGCAGCCGCTCGCGCCACTTCTCGGCGAGCGCACGGTGGGCGGACGGGATCTCCTCCCACCGATACCGGAAGTGCGTCGGGTCGGTCGGATCCTGGCGCCAGAGCATCATGCGTACCAGATCGATGACGCCCTCGAACGCGCTCGACTGGCCGGCCGGGATGGTGCAGACGGCCGGCACCAGCTCCAGTTTCTCCTTCATCTGCTCCAGGCAGCCGAAGAAGTCGGCCCCCATCCGGTCGAGCTTGTTGACGAACGCGAGGCGCGGCACCCGGTACTCGTTGGCCTGGTGCCAGACCTTCTCGCTCTGCACCTCGACCCCGCCGACAGCGCAGAAGACGCCGACGGCGCCGTCGAGGACGCGCAGGGAGCGCTCGACCTCGGCGGTGAAATCGACGTGGCCCGGGGTGTCGATCAGGGTGATGCGGGTGTCGTCCCACTCGACCGTGACGGCGGCGCTGTTGATCGTGATCCCCTTGGCCTTCTCCAGGGGGTCGAAGTCGGTCGTGGTGTTGCCCTCATCGACATCGCCTGCCTTGTGCTTGGATCCGCCGTAGTAGAGGATGCGCTCGGTCGTGGTGGTTTTGCCCGCATCCACGTGGGCGATGATGCCGATGTTGCGCAGTTTCTCGAGCATGTTTGGCAGCCGGCGTGACGAAGGGCACAGACTTCGGCCGGCGGTTTCCCCGCAGCGGCTCACTGAGCCTCTACCCTTTCTCCGACCAACTCCTCCAGAAAACAACAACTCGTGCGGTCGGCAGGAGAAACATTCTCCGGCTCGTTCAGATCGCCGCACCGATCCAGGATACGTTATATCTCACCGCCAAACCGGCGCTACCGATTACAATGACGGTTCAGGAATTCGATGGTTGTGAGACCTGCACCGGTTCGTGGTTCTTGCGGACAAAACCCCGGCCAGGAAAGAACGGGAACGGGGTGGATCGCATGGATGGTTACGGTGCCCCAGGCGCGCTCCGGGAACACCTGTGGCTATTATTATAGCTGAACGTGCGAAATCGTCCAGGCACAGAATGAATGTTTTGGGAAGCCATGCCCTATTCGCGGGTGGCGCTTCCGGCTCATCGGCGTCATGGCGGTTGGTCCGGTAGCCCTGACCGCCGACAGGGTCCAATGACGCTTCAGCTCCAGGTAGCGCCGTCCAGCGCCGGGCGCTGCAAGCGCCCGGCGCTAACGCTTCGGGCTGGTCGGCAGGTCTTCTCTCCCTGTCATTGTTCATCTTATTTTCGTGCGGCGCTCAGGATGGTAAGTCTTACAACCGGCACTTCCCGCCGGACCGGCCCTCCGGCCATTTTTCCTGATCCCGAACATCAACGTACCCGGTACGTTAAGGCCGCGCCGCGGGGCAAAACACGTCGCGGCGCCTGGATCGGCTTCGGTTTTGCTGTATGCTTGCGGCGGACACATCTCCCGGGAAGCGTTCTCCTCTCGCGAACCCTCTTCCCGAGCACCGTTCCGGAGGCCTGTCGGCATGTCGTCGCGCCGCCGTATCCTTGCGCTCGTTCTGGTCGCCGTCCTCGCCTCGACGGGAGCCGCCCACCGCACCACCAACTTCGTCGTCCACGCCCCCACCCCCCAGATCGCCCAGCAGGTCGGCCAGTACGCAGAGCACTACCGCCGGCAGAAAGCCATCGAGTGGCTCGGGCACGAGATGCCGACCTGGCCGCACCCGTGCCCTTTGCACGTCCAGGTGGTGATGGAGGGTCCCAGCGGCGCCACCTCGTTTATCTTTCAGCCGGGCGGCGGCGTCTCCTCGATGAAGATGGAGATCCGCGGCCCGCTCGACCGGCTGCTCAGCAGCGTCCTGCCGCACGAGGTCACGCACACCGTCTTCGCGTACTACTTCCGGTGCCCGGTCCCGCGCTGGGCCGACGAGGGCGGGTCGGTGCTGTCCGAGGACGACGTCGAGCTGGAGCGGCACGATAAACTGGTCCGGCAGATCCTCAACCGCGGCCAGCAGTTCCCGCTGCGCCGTCTGATGGCCCTCAAGGACTACCCGGCGCAGCACGAGAAGGTGGTGTGCCTGTACGCCCAGGGGTTCTCGCTGGCGCACTACCTCGTTCACATCAGCAACAAGCAGACGTTCCTGCAGTTCGTCGCCCACGGCATGTCGCGCGGGTGGGACAGCGCGGCTCACGCCCACTACGGGCTGCGGAGCGTCGAGGAACTGGAGCAGACGTGGCTGAAGCACCTGCGCGAGACGAAGGGGACGACCATCGTGCAGCTGGCGCAGCTGAAGAAGCAGCCGAAGCAGCAGGCCGTCGTCCAGGCCGAGCCGACGAGCCGGACGGTGGTGCAGCTGACGGCCCCGCCGGCCCAACCGCTGACGCCGACCCCGATCTACCGTGGGGTGCCGCCGGCCGAGGGGCAGCAGGGGCAGCGGTTCGGCGACACCCCGCGTCCCGGCTATTTGCCCGACTACCCGGCCCGACCCGCCCAGCCGACGACGCCGGCCCCGGCCCAGAACTGGCAGCCGGCGCCGGTACGGCTGCAGCCGCCGGAGCCGGCTCCGGCCTCGCCCGAGGTGGGGCAGCCGTTCGCCTCGCCGGCCGTCATGGGCCAGCCGATGCCGCCTCCTGGGTTCCCGCGTCAGTGACCCGCCGGGCGAGCCGGACCCTCCCGCTCCGGCTGGCCCGTCCCGTTCACGGCTGGGCGAAGCGCGGCTGCGGCGTGGGGTGGATCGTCGCCTTGCCGTGGGCCTGCAGCGTCGCCACCTCCGCCTGAACGGCGGCGACGCCCGCCGACGTGTCGTGGACCTCCAGGCTCCACTTGCACTCCCAGCGTCCGCCGGCCGCCAGGGTGTGGACCCGCCCCTGTTCGCGCTCATACCCGCGGCCGTTCGGATAATTCGTCGCCGGCTCCAGCCCCGTGACGTACCCATCCTCAACCGCCCCGGTATTCTTCCAGACCGTGAAGCACGGCAGTTCGTTGCGGTTGAAGCGCACCACCAGCCCGCGGTCGGCGGTGCTGTTGTAGAGCAGCGCCAGCGTCCGCCCGCCCGGCTCGGCGAGCGGATCGTAGCAGTACACCTGCTCGGCGAAGCCGGCGGCCGGGCCGGCGTAGGTGTCGAACGTGCGCATCCCCTCCGCCGCCCGCGCCGTCTTCGGCGCCATCTCGCGCGTCGGCACCAGCACTCGGCTGCCGGCTTCCAGGAACGGCGGGCCGACGTTGCAGTGGTAGAGCAGCTGCATCTCGGCCGGACCGGCAGCGCGGTTCTCGATGCTGTCGTGAATCACCACCCGGTTCGACCCCGGCACCGTCGTCAGCGTCGAGGTGAGGGACAGGTGCGGCAGGAACAGCCCGGCCTCCTCGACCTGGCCGATCACCGTCAGCTCGAACGGCGGATCCAGGCCGACGCGAACCTCGACGTGGTGCGCCGGCAGGTTCGCAATCCGCCCGTGGAGGGTGAGTGTCTCGCGTCGCGCCTGGCCGGCCCGGTCGGTCCAGGCATCCTCCCCAGGCGGACCGTTGGAGGACAGCCCGCACCGACACAGCAGCTCGTCGAACCCCGCCAGCCAGCCGATGCCGCCGCGGTCGTTCAGCTGCACGAACTTCGGGTGGACCGGACCGTGTACCGGGGCGCGCCACCCGAGGAAGTTGCCGCGATACTCGCCGCGCCACAGCCCCATGCCGCGTGTCGGCAGAACCCAGTATGACAGGGCGCCGTTGTTGACCTCGATCGCGTCCACGCCGTCGCGCAGTCCGCCGCGCAGGGTGCGCTTGTGGATCGACCACGAGTGCGGCGTCGGCAGGCGCAGGCTGTCGTTGCCCAGGCCGAAGCTATCGACCCACAGGTCGGCCGCCACGTCGGTGAGGATCCAGCTCTTGTACCGCGTCATGGTTGCTTCTCCGCCGGTCCGCGCGTCGTCAGTCGGCCCAGCACCTGCACGTCGATGTCGGGCCTGCGCGCCCTGACGCTGTTGTCGGCGAACACGAACTGGCACACGCCGTTGACGTGGTAGCTGCCGAAGTTGATGTCGAAGGGGGCGTCCGGCGTCGGCGCGATGCCGTGCCCGAGGCCGCCGACGCGCGTCGCGCTCGCAGGGTAGTCGCCGTTGTAGATCGACCCGTCGCCCACCGCCGGCTGGCCCCACTTGCCCGCCGGGACGTGCTTGTCGCCGAGCAGGATCACGTAACTCGTCCGGTCCTTCAGATCCTCCAGGCTGGTCCGCGACCGCCAGCGCAGGATCAGGTCGCCTTTGCGCTCGAGCACCTCGCCGAGGATGATCGGACCGTTCGCGTTCGGCCCGTCCCACGGGTGATTCGGATCCCCGTTGCCGGCGGCACAGGCGTAGTCGCCGAGGGCGCCCGGGAAGAAGCCGCCCTGTTTGGCGCCGCGCATGACCTCGCCGATGCTGAGTTGGGGCGGGTGGCGGCGGGCCGGGCAGTAGAGGACGGGAATCTGCTCGGTGCGTACCGCCTCGGGCTGGGCGTAGTACGACTTCTGCAAATCCCACCCGCCGAGCGGGCCGGCCTGGTTGGCGCGCAGGTCCGGCGCGATCTGGACCGCCCAGGTGGCGTAGCCGGCGGCGATGCGGGCGGCGGGCAGGTACTTCGTGCGCTGGTGGTAGCGCTGGACGGCGCCTCCGATTTGCTTGAGGTGGAAGGCGCACTGGACCCGGTTCGAGTCCTCCTGGGCGCGTGGCAGCAGGGTGAGCAGCAGCCCGAGCAGCGTGAGTCCGACTACCAGGATCACGATCGTCTCCGCCCGGGTCAGACCCGAGCGGCCCGCGTGCCGGACGAATCGCATGGCTGGCCCTGCCGACCTGGAAACGGGCGGGTGTCACCGCTATTGCTAGAACGAACTTGTTGCGGTGCCAAGGCCGTCAGCCGGAAAAGGCGGCCAGAACATTTGGTATCGCTTCCTGCAACGTGTTTGGAGGTGGCTGCATGGCGCGTTACAGTCTCGGCGTGGCGGTCCTGCTCGCGGTGGCGGCGGTGGCCCGCCCGCAGGACGAGGCGAGCAAGAAGGATCTCAGGGCGATGGAGGGAGCCTGGAGCGTCGTCGTCCACGAGGCGGACGGCAAGAAGACCACCCCGGAGGAGGCGCGGATGGCCGAGAGCAAGCTGGTCGTCAAGGACGGCAAGTACACCGTCGTTCTCGGCGACAGGCAGCGGACGACCGGGACGATCAGGCTCGACGCCGGCAAGTCACCGAAGCAGATCGACGCCATCGCCGCGGACGGCCCCTACAAGGACCAGGCCATGCCGGGCATCTACGAGATCAAGGAAGACGAGATGCGGATTTGTTTCGCCCAGCCCGGAAAGGAGCGCCCGAAGCAGTTCAGCACTGCCGCGGGCACGGGGCAGATACTGCTGGGCTACAAGCGTGCCAAGCAGTGACGGCAGCACAGCCACCAGCCCGGAGCGCCAGCGCCGGGCGCTTGT
>JADLBT010000233.1 GCA_020847555.1 Gemmataceae bacterium | reverse complement strand
CTCTCCGGCAACCGCAACTTCGAGGGCCGCGTCCACGCCGAGGTGCGCGCCAACTACCTCGCTTCCCCGCCGCTCGTCGTCGCCTCCGCGCTGGCCGGCCGCATGGATCTCGACCTGACGACCGCGCCGCTCGGCACCGGCACCGACGGCAAGCCGGTCTACCTGCGCGACATCTGGCCGACCCGGGACGAGGTGCGCCAGGCGATCGCGCAGTCAGTCCACCCGGACACCTTCGCCACCGTCTACCACGCGGACCGGGTGTTCGAGGGGGACGCCAACTGGAAGGCGCTGGAAGTGCCGAAGGGCGATCTGTACCAGTGGGAGCCGGCCTCGACCTACGTCAAGAACCCGCCGTACTTCGAGGACATGACGCGCGAGCCGGGCACGGTCGCCGACCCGAAGGGGATGCGCGTGCTGGCGGTCCTGGGCGACAGCATCACGACCGACCACATCTCGCCGGCCGGCACGATCAAGGTGCAGAGCCCGGCCGGCAAGTACCTGATGGAGCACGGCGTCCAGCCGGCCGACTTCAATTCCTACGGGTCGCGGCGCGGCAACCACGAGGTAATGATGCGCGGGACGTTCGCCAACGTCCGGCTGCGCAACCGGCTCGCGCCCGGGACCGAGGGCGGCTGGACGCGCCACCTGCCGGACGGCGAGCAGATGTCGATCTACGACGCGGCCATGAAGTACCGGGACGAGGGAGTGCCGCTGCTGATCCTGGCTGGCAAGGAGTACGGGTCCGGGTCGTCGCGCGACTGGGCGGCGAAGGGGCCGCGTCTCCTCGGCGTGCGGGTCGTGATCGCCGAGAGCTACGAGCGCATCCACCGCAGCAACCTGGTCGGCATGGGCGTTCTGCCGCTGCAGTTCGGGGCCGGTGACAGCGCCGCGTCACTGGGCCTGACGGGCGAGGAGATGTTCGACATCGAGGGTCTGGCGGACGCGGTGCAGGCGAACTTCGCGAACGGCCGCGACATCACCGTCAAGGCGCGGCGGCCGGACGGGGTCGAGCGGACTTTCCAGGCGACGGTGCGCATCGACACGCCGCAGGAGGTACGTTACTACCAGCACGGCGGGATCCTGCAGTACGTCCTGCGCCAACTCCTCAACCAGAAGTGACGCTGGCGGCCGGACCGTTCAGTCAGCGGGCGACGGGCCGCGCGTCACGTCCGGCGCCCGCCCGACGTACAGCACCACGCTGTCCTGGAACGGGCGCCGCGCCAGGACGCGCCACGTCCCGGGCGGCGGGAGCGCATTGAGGTACGCCCGCTGCGACCCTTCGTCCGCCTCCCCAATGATCCACAGCCGCGTCACCACCGGCTCGGCGCCGGGGCGCGCCGGCAGGCCGACCGGCGAGGCGGGCGGCAGCGTCGGCGGTTCGGCCGGCTGCGGGTCGAACGCCCGGTACAGCGGCCCCAGATCGCGGCAGTAGTACGCATGCTCCCAGCGCGCCCCGACCACCGGCTCGTCCGGCCGCCGCGCTTCGAGCACGAACCGCGACGGCAGCCCCCCCTCCAGCCGCTTCCACGGTACGGCAACGCGATACACCGCCTGGACCGCTGGCACCAGGAGGAGAACCGCCAGCACCGGGACGGCCAGCCGCGCGTGGACCTGCGCCCAGCGAAGGACGGGCAGCACTCCGGCAGCGACGAGGAGCAGCGCCGCCGGGGCCGCGTACACCATCACGCGCACCGGGCCGATGGGGTACTGCCCGGCCAGCCACGCCACGGCAGCCAGGGCGACCGGCGCGACCAGGAACCCCAGCAGCCGCCGGCGCCCCGCCCGCCACAACTCGACCGCCCCCGCCACCGCGAAGACGCTGAGCACATTGCCGATCGGTTCACTGGCGTAGCGGAACACCTCGGTCAGCCGCACCGCCGTCGTGAACGGCACCAGCCACGGGCGGTCCCACGGCGGGAAGAGGTGGATCCAGCAGCTCAGCATGCGCTCGTTCTTCTGCGCATGGATCGGCCCGAACAGCAGCGCCAGGAACGACCCGCACAGCACCAGTCCGAACACGCCGCAGGCGCCCCACGTCCGCCAATGCCGCGCCCGCGCCACGGCCGGCAGCAGCGCGAGCCCGGCCCCACCGAGCAGGAAGCAGGCGGGGAAGGAGAGGAAGACGAGCGGCGGACTCACGGCCGCCAGGAGCAGGAGTTGCTTCGCCAGTCCGGCGGGAACCGGCTCCTCCTGGCCGCGCTTCGCGAACAGCGCGAGCAGGCCGACCGCGATTAGCACGTCGAGCGCGTAGGGCTTGGCCTCGCAGGCGTGCCACAGCAGGCGGTCCGAACATGTGAATAGCAGCAGCAGTACCAGCAGCGCCGGCCCGGACAGGACGCGCCGGGCGACGACGAACATGCCGACCAGGGCGGCACAACTGGCCAGGAACGGCAGCAGGCGCAGTGCGAACGTGCCGTCGCCGAGACGCAGGGCGACGGCCTTCTCGATCCACAGGAATAGCGGCGGGGCGGCCTCGGAGTAGAACAGCGGGCCGAGCTGCTCGCCGAAACTCTTGTCGAGGACGTTGCGGAGCAGGGCCGCCTCGTCGTGCCAGACGGGCGGGTTGCTCAGGTAGTGGTAACCGCGCAGGGCGAAACCCACGCCGAGCACCACGACGAGCCAGGGGACCGGACGAGCCGTCAGGGCAAACTGCGCGAGCATGGCAATCTCCGTTCCCATCGGGGCCGCGAGCAGGGCGCGCCAGGGGACACAGGCTAATACCACCCGCGTGCGGTGTGGGCAAGATCAGGTAAAGTAGCGATCGTCCGGGTGGCGCGGCGGGTGGGAGCGGCAGGGCGCTTGA
The DNA here is from genome assembly GCA_020847555.1 of Gemmataceae bacterium. The sequence continues at coordinate 570 of JADLBT010000233.1, read as the reverse complement.
CGGGAGGCGGGGCGGGGACGATAACGGCACTCCGGAGATGTGTGGCACATTCGCCCGTTGGAGGAAGTCGATGCGACTCGCATGGGGAACGCTGCTGGTGGTGGGGTGCGCGGCGCTCGTAACGGAAGCGCAGGGGGGCGGCCAGGCGGGAGGCAAGAAGATGGAGACGCGCGTCTTCGAGATGCGGACCTACCACGTCCACCCCGGCAAGATGCAGGCTCTGCACGCGCGCTTCCGCGACCACACCTGCCAATTGCTCCAGAAGCACGGGATCACGCTCGTCGGGTTCTGGAGCCCGACCGACGCGAAGGAGGCGGAGCAGAAGATGGTCTACATCGTCGCCCACCCGACGCGCAAGGCGGCCGACAGGAACTGGAAGGCGTTCCGCGTGGATCCCGACTGGGTGAAGGCGAAGGCCGCTTCCGAGAAGGACGGGCCGCTCGTTGCAAAGGTCGAGTCGGTATACCTCAACCCGACCGACTACTCGCCGATCAAGTGAGTCCCGGGCAGCCTGATCCAGGTTCAAGAGGGATGGGGTGCAGCACTATTTTGGAGAGGCCACGGGTCGCG
>JADLBT010000232.1 GCA_020847555.1 Gemmataceae bacterium | reverse complement strand
GGGGGAGACGTCGAGACGACACTGGACGGGCTGGGTCCGGGGGAGACGCGCGTGCTGCGGCTGGAGCTGATCGCGGCCCGGCTCGGCCGGCACGCCAACGAGGTCACGGTTCGCGCCGACGGGGGGGTGCAGGCGGTGGCGCACGCGGCCGTCACGGTGGCCGAGGATCCACTCCTGGCGGTGCGCCTCGTCGGCCCGCGCGAGGCTCCGGCCAACCGGGAGATCGAGTACCGCATCGAGGTGAGCAACCGCGCCGCCCCGGGAGCCCGGTCGGTGACCGTCGCGTGCCAGCTCCCGGACAACGTGGCGATCGTCAGCGGCATCGCCGGCGGATCCTACGATCCGGTCACCCGGACCGCTCGCTGGACGCTCGGGGCGATCGAGCCGGGCCAGTCCCAGTCGCTGCCGCTGAAGCTCCTCGCCCGGGCCGGCGGGGCGGGGGTGGCGCGCGTCGCCGTTCGCACCGCCCAGGGGCACGACGCCGTTCTGCACGCGCTGTTGCGCTTTGCCGCGCCCGGGCTGCCGGGCGCCGGCGCAGCCCGGGGCAACTGACGCAGCAACAAATCAACAACGGTGAATAGTAAACTTTTTGCAAAGATTCCTTGGCCGCGGGAGTGGGACGTCGCTATGCTTCTTACCAACATTTCCGTCCACCCGTCGCCGCGGAAGGCCTTGCAGCCACGACGGCTGCGCCCCGGGGAAGGGATTCCCCCCTTGCGTACCGGGGCCATGACGGCGAACCCGCAGGGGGAAGGATTCCCCCGCTTTTTCTCGAACCATCAGCAGTCAGCAGCCAGGGTCCGCGGGTGGCGCCCCGTGGGGGCAGGTTTCCGGCGCGCCGCCCACGGGCAACGCTCTGGGGACTGGGCCGCTGACCGCTTTCTTGACCTTGAGCCGGAACTAGGCCATTGCTAATATCCGGCGGTGGTGTGGGGGTTGGCGAGAGCCTGAGAGAACGCCACGGCCTTTCCGTCCCAAAGCACCCCGCTGATTGACCTTTCGTTTGACTTCTGGTCGATTTCGGAACGTTGACCAAAGGTTACTGCGGAGGCGTGGCGCAGCCCACGGAGGGGGCGCCGCGCGCGCCGTGGCGAGGGGAGGTGTCCGAATGAGCGTGAACAAGGCGGAAAAGGAACAGGTCCGCGTGCATATCCGCTGGATGATCCGGCGCGACATGCCCGAGGTTCTGAACACCGAGCAGCAGAGCTTCGAGTACGCCTGGACCGAGGAGGACTTCCTCCGCTGCCTCCGCCAGCGCAACTGCATCGGCATGGTCGCCGAACAGGGCGAGAAGGTCGTCGGGTTCATGATCTACGAGTTGCACAAGTCGAAGCTCCACATCCTGAACTTTGCCGTCAACTCGACCTGGCGGCGCTCCGGCGTCGGGGCGCAGATGGTCGCGAAGCTGATTAGCAAACTCTCCAGCCACCGCCGGACCCGCATCACCCTGGAGGTGCGCGAGACGAACCTGCCGGCGCAGCTGTTCTTCAGCAAGCAGGGGTTCCGGGCGGTCCGCGTGCTGCGCGGGTATTACGAGGACAGCGGGGAAGACGCCTTCGTGATGCAGTACCAGTTCGCCGACGCCATCGGGGAAGAGGCGGAAGAGACGGTCAACCGGGTCGCTCAGTACGAGGAGAACTGAGCCACGCTGACAGGTGGTCCTGCACGCCTGTCGGCAGACGCACAGCCTGGCAGGGCGTCAGAAGGCACGAGGCCGGAAGAGGAAACGGTCACAGGAGTCCGCACCGTTTCCTCTTCCGGCCTCGTGCTTTGGTTGTTTCGGGCTCTTTGGCACGGGAGCCTCGGGAGCGACCTGGCGAACTCCCGAGGTCAGCCGAGCCACAATTCGTAGGTCAGCAGTAATCCCAGGCCGAGCAGCGACATGAAGATGCGGCACGCATTGAAGCGTACCATCACGTCCCGCACCGACAGGTTGCAGTACTCCTTGACCATCCAGAAGCCGCTGTCGGCCGGCTGGGTCATGAACGTCACCCCGTTCGCGACCGCCAGCACCAGCAATGTCTCCTGCCCCGGCAGGCCGCGCGCCGCCGCCGCCAGGAGGGCCGACGCGGTCAGAATCGCCGCCGTCGCCGAGCCGAGCGCGACCCGCATCAGGACCGCCACCAGGTAGAACACGACCACCTTCGGCAGGTCCAGCCCCATCACCAGGTAGGCGATGTAGTCGCCCGCCCCCGTCGCCTGGATCACCTCCTTGAACCCGCCCGCGGCGCCGAACAGGAACAGGATGCCGCCGACATCGGTCAGCGCGTCCCCGGCCACCTTCGCCAGCCGGTCCGCCGGCATCCCCCGCCGCATCCCCAGCAGCCAGAACGCCAGCCCGGTCGGCACCAGCAGCGCCATCGTCGGGTGGCCCAGGAACTGCAGCCACGCCGCCGGCGCGTGTCCCAGGAACGCCAGCCAGTCGGGCAGCTCGGCGCGCGGCACGATCGGCGCGGCCAGCCAGTCGGGCAGCTGTTTCAGGTCGCCCAGCAGCTTGATGCCGAACCCGGCGACGCTCTGCAGCAGCGGCAGCAGCACGATCAGGATCGACACGGTGAACGGCGGCGGGCATTCCTTCTCGTCGGCGTCGTCGGTCGCGACGGAGAGGTGCTCGGGGGCGGTCACCATCTGGCTGCGCGCCCACCAGCGGCCGGGCAAGAGCCAGCCGGCCAGCACCATCGGAACACCCATCAGGGTGCCGAACACGATCGTCTGGATCATCACCGTGCTGCGCACCGCCTCCGGGGCGAGGGTGTTGACCGCGCCGACGATGCCGGGGTGGGGCGGGACCAGCGAGTGCGTGACCCCGAGGCTGAACGCCAGCGGCAGGACGAACCAGAGGAGCGACTGGCCGGTGTCGCGCTGGAGCCGCCACATGATCGGCAGCAGCAGCAGAAAGCCGACGTTGAACAGCACCGGGATGCCGATCAGGTAGGCGGCGACGAGGATGGCGAGGGACGCCCGGCGCTCGCCGAACGTGTCGATCAGGGTGCGCGCGATGACGCGCGCGGCGCCGCTGACGTCGAGCATGCGACCGAGCATGGCGCCCAGGGCGAGGAGGATCGCCACGCCCCCCATGATGTCGCCCACGCCCTTCCCGATGGCGGTGACGACGCGGTCCGGCGACAGGCCAGCGGCGATACCCAGGGTCAGGCTGGCGACGAGCAGGGCGACGAAGGCGTGGACCTGAAAACGGATGATCAGGACGAGCAGCAGAACCAGCGCCGCGGCCGTCCAGATGGCCGGCCACGAGTTAGGCTCCACCGCCGCCAGCAGGACGGGCTGGGAGAGGCTCGAAAACATGGCGGCCCTCAGTTTCTCCCCTATTGTGGAGATGCCGAGGTCCACCAGCAAGGGCAGCGCATGCCTTTCGCACGCGGCAACGTCGGTCCCGACGCGGTTCGAGGGACTCTCCAGAACGCCGGTTACGTTTGCCGATGCGAAAAAAAATAGGGCCGCCGGCAATCCCCTCACTGCCGGTCGGCCCCAGGATGTCCTCCCCTTCTCCCCAAAAGTTGAGGACAATCAACAGATAGAACACGGACGCGGTGAATGCAAACGATTCACGCCAGTTCGGACCCCGGCGCCGCCCGCGACGGCGGGTCACTTCTGTCCGCCGAGGTTCTCGAAGTACCCCCTGTAGAGATCCGCGGCATCCGGAGGCACGCGCTGCCGTTCGAGCGCCGTCGGCGCTTCCTGCTGTGCCTGGCGGAAGGCCGTCCCGACCTCACGGGCCGGAATCTGCGCGAACGTCCCCCCCTTGCGGAAGCCGGTGATGCGCAGCGGAACGTCGTCCTTCAGATCCGCTTTCTGGGCGGCGTTCTTGTGGTCGGTGTCGCCGTCCTTCGCGATCGGCCGCTTCGTCCCCGGCGGCCCCCCTTGCCCCATGCCGTTCCCGTTCATCAACCCGAGCAGCATCGCCTGGCACGCGCCTCCCAGGCACTGCTGCTGGTCCTTGAGGTCGTCCATCTCCTTCAGATCTTTCGGGTCGATATCGAGCTTCGCCAGCTTCCCCTTCAGCTCCTTCAGCTTCTGGCCGAGCTGCATCTTGCCGAGCTTGCCGCCCTTTTTCATGCACTCCAGGCACTGTTCGAGCTGGTCCGCCAGTTCCTTGAGGTCGCCCATCTCGCGGGCCAGTTCTTCCATGTCTTTGCGCATCTGCTCCTCGAGTTGCTTACGTTCTTCCGGCGTCAGCTTGTTGAGCGCCTCCTCCAGCTTCTTCTGCAACCCTTCGAGGTCCGCGAGCCGCTTCAACTTGTCCGCGAGGTTCGCCAGACGCTCCTCCAGCTGCCGGCGCTCCTTGTTGTTGAGCTGATTCTCGTCGAGTGTCTTGCGGAGGCGGTCCAGCTCCTGGGCGGCCTTCTCCAGGTCGCCCCTGGCGAGGGCGTCCTCGAACTCCTTGCCGGGGGCGTCCTTGTCGAACTTGCCGTCCTTCGGCTGCATGCCCTTGAGATCCTTCAGGCGGTCCTTGAGCTGCTTGCCTCTGGTGGTGCGCGCCTTCAGGTCGGCGAGCCGTTCCTTGATCTTCTCCTCCAGCGGGCGCATCGCCTGCACCAGCTCGCGCACCTGCTCCTTGTCGTTAGGGTCAATCTTCTGGCCGAGCAGCTTCTCCCATGCCTTCTCCAGCTCCTTCATCTCCTTCGATTTGGGCTCGTCCTTCGGGCTCTCCTTCTTGACGAGCTTCTTGAGTTCGTCGAGCTTGTTCTTGATCTCCTCGGGGTTGGCGGTCTGCCGTTTCGCCACATCGTCGGTGCTGGCGGCGGAGGAGCCCGGCCCCGGCTGGTAGAAGAAGGCGAGGAGCACCAGGACGGCGGCACAGGCGGGCACCAGGGCGGCCGGCCACGTCAGGCGGACGGGGAAGCGCGTCGGGACGTGCAGGCCGGCGACGTGGCGGTTGACGTCGGCGAGCAGGGCCTGCGCCGCCGGCAGCGCCTCCTGGTCCGCGCCGAGGCTCAGGGAGGTGGTGACGCGCTCCTTCAGCCCGAAGCGCTCGTCCAGCTCCAGAGCCGCGCCCAGCCGCGAGGGCGCCGCGAGCCGCGTGAGCACCACGGCCAGCACGGTCGCCGCAGCCGCCAGGCCGCCAGCGACGGCCCAGCGCACCCACTCCTCGGCCTCGGGCAGCACGAGCGGCTGGAGCAGGAACCACCCGGCCGCAAGGGCGAGAGCGCCCGCCCAGCACCAGGCCAGGCGGTCCAGCAAGGTCTGAACGACCAGACGGCGGCGCACGCGCCGCAGCTGCTGCTCGACGGGAGAAAGGGCAGGCCTGGTCATGGCTCGATCCTCGGGATTACAGGGCTCGACGCCGCGGGTGGCGGAACGCCTATCCGCAACGGCACGGTCGGCCGCAGAGATGTCACGCAGCCGGCGCCATCTCTACCAGTATGACCGGACGACGAGGCAGAACTCAACGGAGATTTTGCCGCTCCCCCCTCACCCCCTCACCGGAATGGAGGGAATGGAGGAACGGAGAGGCACGGTCCAAAGCCCACGGGTGGCGGCTCGTGGGCTTTGAGATCCTCTCTGCCCCTGCCCTCGAAACGGGGACGATGGTTGTCGTTGCCGGCCCGGCGAGGTGGTATAATCGACCGCTGCAAGCGCCTACACGGAGGCAGACCATGCTCCTGCTCGGCCGACAGACGCAGCGCACCTGCCAGGGGCTGACCCGGCGGGCGTTTCTCCAGATCGGGGCCAGCAGCGTCCTCGGGCTGTCGCTGGCCGACCTGCTCGGGCGCCCCGGGACTGCGGCCGTCTACGGGGCCGGCACGGCGCGCTCGGTCATCCTGCTCTGGCTCTGGGGCGGTCCTGCCCAGCTCGACACCTGGGATCCCAAGCCGCACGCCCCCCTCGAATACCGCGGACCGTTCGCCTCCATTCCGACGCGCGTTCCCGGCACCCGCCTTTGCGAGCTGTTCCCCCACATCGCCGACCTGGCCGACTCGTTCAGCATCCTGCGGTCGCTCCACACGACGAGCAACGACCACGGCGTCGCCGGCACGGTCGGACTGACCGGCAGCTCAGCCGGTGCGGTCAACCTCGGTGGTCAGGCGGCCGGCGGCGGGGTGCGTGCGGCGACCGGGTCGGTGGTGGCACGGTTTCGCGCCTCGGCCGCGCCCCTGCCGCCGTTCATGGTCGTCGGCGGGCGGCTGCACCAGGGGAAGCGCGCCATCGCGGGCGAGGGCGGCGGACCGCTCGGCGCCCGGTACGACCCGTTCCGGCTGGAATACGACCCGGTCCGCGGGACGCGCATTCCGGCCCTGCAACTCGCCCCCGGGCTGACGCCCGAGCGCCTCGGCGACCGTCGGCGCCTGATGCAGGTTCTCGATACCGCCCAGCGGCAGGCCGAACGCCTCCAGGCCGCCCGGGCTCTCGCCGATCACCACGCCCAGGCGTTCGCGCTGCTGACCGCGCCGTCGGCCCGGCGCATGTTTGACCTCGGCCAGGAGCGGCCGGCGGTACTCGATCGGTACGGGCGCACGCGCTTCGGGCAATCGTGCGTTCTGGCCCGGCGCCTGGTCGAGCACGGGGTGCCGTTCGTGCAGGTCAACTGGAGCGACCACGTCGAGGCGGAGGAGGACGCCGGCGACGGCGGGTGGGACCACCACTACCGCAACTTCCAGCTCATGCAGGACCGGCACGCCCCCTGGCTCGATCAGACTTACGCGGCCCTGCTGACCGACCTGCGTGAGCGCGGACTGCTGGAAACGACGCTGGTGGTGGCGGTCGGCGAATTCGGACGAACGCCGCGGATCAACGACAAGGCCGGCCGCGACCACTGGGAGCACTGCTACAGTGCCCTGGTCGCGGGCGGCGGGGTGCGCGGCGGGCGCGTCGTCGGCGAGAGCGACCGCCGGGCCGAGCGCCCGCACGAGCGGCCGCTCACGCCCGCCGACCTGGCGGCGACGATCCACCACGCGGTTGGCATCACGGCCGAGCAGGCCGCCACCCTCGGCGTCGCGGTCAACGGGCGTCCGATCGAGGAGCTGTTCTGAGGCCAGATCGCCTGTTGGTTCTTCGTGCCGCTTGCGGCACGAAAATAGTCAAGGCGATCCGGTATCAGAGCCCACCAGCCGATCCCGCCTCACACCGCCCGCCGCCAGGGGTCGGACACCGGCCGGACGAGGACCGCGTCAAGGTCCGCGCACTTCCCACCGAGCGCCTGCGCCAGCCCGGCCGCCCTGCCGAAGCGCGGCCAGCCGGTTTCCGTGTCCACCACCAGGATCTCGCCGGCGCACCCGCGCAGCGCCCGCGCACTCGCCAGCGCATCGTGCCACGGGTCGCCCGCCCCCCGCGCCACGTTCGTCCGCCCGTCGGTCAGCACAACGACCCAGGCCGGCTCCCCCGGCCGCCGCTCCCGCTGCAGCAGCCGCCGCGCCGCGTTCAGTCCCTCGGCGAGGGGCGTCGGACCGCCGACCGGCAGACGTTCGAGCGCCGCGCGCGCCCGCGTCAGTCCGCGCGCGGGCGGAAGGACGAGGTCGGCCCCGCAGCCGTGGAACGCAAGCAGCGCGACCCGGTCGCGCCGCTGATACCCCTGCACGAGCAGCGCGAGGACGGCAGCCTTGGTGCGGCGCATGCGCTGCCACGCCCCCATCGACCCGCTCGTATCCAGCACGAACAGCAGCAGACACCCCGCCGGCCCGCGCCGCCGCCGCCCGCGCAGGTCGCCGGCGCGCAGCTGAATCGGCCCGCCCTCGGCTCCCGCCCCCCGGTTCAGCGCGGCCGCCCGCAACGTGGCCGACCACGCGAGGCCGTCACCGGCCCGATACGCCCGCACGCTTCCGGCGACCGGCCCGCGCTGCTGCACCCGGCCGTCGCGCCATCGGCCGTCTGCGGTCGCCTGCGCGAGGGTTCGCTCCGAAGGGCGCGCGTGCGTCGCGTACAGCCCGCAACTCGCAAAGACCTGTCCGACGGCAACCTCGGTTTCAGGCGCCGACCCGGCCGACTCCGCACTCGGCACGCGGTACGCGGTACTCAGTCCGGCGGCTGGCGCCTTTCCCTGCGACAGGGCGTTGCCGTCTCGGTCCTCGGTCCTCGATCCTCGGTCCTCTCCCCTGCCCCCGCGCCCCGGTCCGGGAGGGGGTTCGGGCGGGCGGGTGCGCCGGTGCGCGAGGGCGAACTCGGCGACCGTCTCCACGTCGGCCGCCTCGACTTCCCGGCGGCCCTGGTAGGCCGCCCAGGCGCAGGCGGCGCGGCAGACCGTCAGGTCGGCACGCAGTCCCTCGACGCCCTCCGCCAGGCACCGGGCGCTGACTGCCTGCAGGACCGCATCCGGCATCTGCACGTCGGCGAGGAGGGCACGGGCGCGGGTGATGCGCTGGGCCTCCGCCGCCTCCGCCTCCCGCCAGGCGGTGTGAAACGCGGTAGCGTTCGCCTCGAACGCGAGCCGCCGGCGCACCGCCTCGGCCCGCTCCACCGGATCGGCCAGGTCGGCGACGTCCACGGCGAGCCCGAAACGGTCGAGCAGCTGCGGCCGCAACTCCCCTTCCTCCGGGTTCATGGTGCCGACGAGGAGGACCCGCGACAGGTGGGTGAGCGACAGCCCCTCGCGGTCGACCCGGTGAACGCCGCTGGCCGCCGCGTCGAGCAGCACGTCCACGAGATGATCGGGCAGCAGGTTCACCTCATCGACGTAGAGGATACCGCCGTCCGCTGCCGCGAGCAGGCCGGGCTCGAAGGCACGCTCCCCTTGCAGGGCTTTCTCCAGGTGGAGCGCGCCGAGCACCCGGTCCTCGGTGGCACCGAGGGGGAGTTCGACGAGCGGCAGCGGCGGAAGCAGAGCGGCGAGGGCGCGCACGGCGGTGGACTTCGCGACGCCCTTGGTCCCGCGGACCAGCACGCCGCCGAGGTGCGGTTGAATGACGCCCAGCAGGAGAGCCCGTTTGAGGCGTTCCTGGCCGACGATGGCGGTAAAAGGAAAGGACGGCTGCATGGCGGTTTCTTATCGCCAGGCGGCGGCGGTGCCAAGTCGGCGCGACCGGAAGGTTCGAGAAGGTTGCTGAGGAAAGCCCACGGGGGGCGTCCCGTGGGGCAAGTCCCCAGCGCTTCCCCCACGGGGCGTCCCCCGTGGACTTTCCAAAACCTCTCTGCACTCCCTTGCCCCTGCCTTCCGCTTCGGGCTCGGGTGCCGAACGGCGTGCGGCTCACAGGACCGCGAACCATTCCCACGGCCGGCGGCCTTTGAGGCGGTCGCCGCTCCCCACGAAGAAGGCGTCCCGCCCGCACCCGCCGAAGAGGACGTCCTTGCGGTCGTCGGCGTGGACGGTGGTCGCGTCCAGCAGGAACGCGCCGTTCCGCCCGCCGGGGATGGTGCCGGCCAGATGACCGACGCGCGTCCGATAGTCTTCATCCGCGGTCCACTCGGCGAGGACCGCGCGCAGGGCGGTGTCATGGGTGTCGTAAGCGGTCCGGCCGGCGAGCAGCAGATCCCCGCCGCCGCCGCCAAGGAGCGTGTCGCGACCGTCGCCGCCGATCAGGACGTCCCGCCCCCGGCCGCCGTGGAGGAAGTCGTGCCCGTCCCCGCCGACCAGGAGGTCATTCCCCCCGCCGCCGATCAGGACGTCGTTGCCGGCGCCGCCGAACAGCTCCGCGGCCACCTTCACGTTGTCCGCCACGACGAGGCAATCGTTGCCGTCCTGCCCGTACACGACGACGCGATCCACCGCGCCGGCGAGGATGCGGTGGACGGGATTGCGCCGGCCCTTGACGCTGAAGTCCACGGCGATGCCCTTGTTTTTCGGCGCCCGGTAGACCTCGATGACGTCGCCACGGGTGGTGCCGCCGACGACGAGGACGCGGATCGTCCGCCCCGGGTTGAGCGGGTCGGACTGCGTCTGGATCGCCCAGTCAGTGATGGTGATCGCCGCCCCGGCAGCGAGGCTGGCGTTGCCGTCCTGGTCGGTGGCGATCACCGTCACGGTATACGAGCCGCTGTCCCGGTAGACGTGGTTGAGGGTGATTCCGGCGCCGTTGCCGGCGGTCCGGGCGACGGTCTGCAACGGGCTGCCGTCGCCCCAGTCGATCGTGTACGCGAACCCGCCAGCCGCCGCGGCCTCCGACGTCGCCGCGAACGTGAAGGCGCGCGCCTGGCCGCGCACGCCGTCGGCCGGTCCGTGAACGAACGCCGTCGGCACCTCGTCCACCTCCGGCCTGGCGACCGCCACCGCCAGCCGGGCCGTCGTCCCGGCGGCGTACTGGTCCGCCACCTGCTGGGCCGACAGGGCGCGGCCGAAGACGCTCACCTCGGCGAGTTGCCCGTTGAAGTACCACCACCCGCCGGGCGTACCCGGCCAGCCGGTCGCGAACCCCGTTCCCAGCGTGTAATCGTAGGACGGGGCATAGCCGCTCACCGGAGCCTGCTGGGAGGCGACCGCGTGGCCGTCCAGGTAGAGGGTCTCGCGGCCGCCGTCGTAGACGACCGTCACCTGATGCCACTGGCCGTTGGCGTAGGTGTCCGGAGAGACGAGCAGCGCGGTCGAGCCGTGCCAGAAGAGGCTCGCGTAGATCTTGCCGTCGAAGCCGACGTAGACGCCGGGCACCCAGCCGTCGTTCGACGGGGCGCCGCCCGGGGTGGCCGGCGGCCCCGTCTGGCCGAGGATGACGCCGCCGGTGGCGGTCTGAAACCACGCGCTGAACGTCACCCGGTAGTCGGTGGTGGTCTGCCCGGCCGTCGGATACTGGAAGAGGTCGGGCAGGCTGACGTAGTCATCGACGCCGTCGAACGCGACCGCGGCACCGGCGGCGACGGCGGCGAAGTGATGGTAGACGGCGTCGCTTCCGCCGGCCTGGTCGTGGGCCGCGCCGCCGTCGAACGGAGCGTCGTGCAGCCGCCAGTACCCCGCCGGCCCGGCTGCGAGCGTCACGTCGCGCAGGCTCGTCCCGATGGCCCGGCCGGACCCATCGTGCGCCGTCGCCGCGACGGTGAAGCTGCCGTCGGCGGCGTAGGTGTGCGTGGCCTGGGTCGGGTTGCCGGGCAGGTTGTCGGTTTGACCGTCGCCCCAGTCGAGCGTCCACCGGACGATCCCGCTCGCCTGCCCGAGGTGCAGCTCGAGCGTGTACGGGACGCTGGCCGTGGCGTTCGCCGGCCCGGAGGCGATCGCGCTCACTGGCAGGAACTCGAACGTCCCGGCGGCGTAGCGGTTGGCCGGCCCGAAGTCGGCGTTGTCCGGGAACGCGCCGGGGGCGAACCCATAGCGCGCCGTGCCGACGTAGGCCAGCTGCCCGCCGCCGGTGTCGGTGGTCCAGGTGACCGGCTGGTAAAAGCCATTCCCATTCGGCTCGGCCGCCCCGTACCCCTCGGCAACGATGGTGCCGTGGAAGCCCCGGGGCAGGACGAGAGGCGTCGCCAGCGGGAGGAAGCGGCTCCCGCCCACGAGGGTGCCGGTGGCGCCGGCGGCGAACGCCAGGCTCGCCATCTCGGCGCGGGTGTCGCGGTTGTAGACGCGGGCGGTCAGCGGGACCGCCAGGCCGTCCGCCCCGCTGTCGAAGACACCGAGGCGGGTGACGACGACCGTCTGGTTGACGTCGAAGTCCATGCCGAGCGGACCCGAGAAGCCCTGCTGGCCGACGGTCCCGGCGGGCACATGGTAGGCGACGGTGGAAAGGAGCGAGCGGTCTTCGAGCGCTTCGACGCGCGGGCGGAAGGACTGCGGGCTCGTGCGGCGTGTCCGGTTCGGGCGGCGCGGCGCACCGTTGGCGGATCGACGCCGGAGCGGGACTGAGGCAGGCTGAAACATTACGCCCCCCTGTGGAGTGAACGGCGAGGGCCACGAGGCGCCGGGGGGAGGGGAAGGGGGACGGGACGAGCGCCTGTGCTCGCTGCGGATCTGTCTGCGGAAATGTAGAACACGAACGACGCGGAGGGAAATAAAATCGGCAAAGTCTTCGCCCCCCTCTCCCACGAGGGGAGAGGGGGAAAGCAGACAACCACTTCCGGACCGTGTCTCAGAACCGCAGGTGCGTCAGGTCCGACAGCTCCGCGAACGACAGGCGTTCCCGGAGTTGAATCCCCACCCGATAGGCCAAGCCCTCGTCCGCGGCCCAGACCACCGTGCCGACGCGCTCGACCGGGCGCTTCGCCCCGGGAGCTTCGAGCCGCACCGCCACTTCCTCGCCGCGCTCGACGCGGGCGCACAGGAGCAGCGAAATCCCGACCTGGGAGGCCTCCAGCAGGGCCAGGGCCAGGTTCGTTCGGGCGGCCGCGTTGCCGGCGTGGCAGGTGGCCTGCACGCCCGCCTTGACCGGGCGGCGAAGGCTGCGGCGGCGGTTGCTCCGATGCGGTTCTTCCATGGCCGTCAACGTCTGCGAGTCCGGGAAAGCTCGGCGATTGCGCAACTGTAGCTCACGACGGCCGGCGCGGCAATCCTCCCGGTCACTTCTGCGCAGTTCCTTCGCCGCCCTCTTCGGCGGACTCCTGCGCGCCGGCCGAGCGGAGCGCCTTGTCGGCGATGTCGTGGCGGTAGAACGCGCCCTGGAACTGGATGCGGCCGACCGCCTCGTAGGCGCTCTGCTTCGCCTCCGCCAGCGTCGCGCCGAGCGCCGTCACGCCGAGTACGCGCCCGCCGTCGGTCACCACGTCGCCGCGGTCGAGCCGCGTGCCGGCGTGGAACACCTTCACGCCCGGCACCTGCGCCGCCTCGTCCAGGCCGGTGATGAGGCGGTCCTTCGGGTACGGCCCCGGATACCCCTGGCTCGCCATCACCACGCATACGGCCGGACGCGGATCCCACTCAACCTTGCCCTCGAACTCACTCAGCCGATCTTCGACGGTCGCTACCAGCAGCTCCGCCAGGTCGGTCCGGAGCCGCATGAGCAGCGGCTGCGTCTCCGGGTCGCCGAATCGGCAGTTGAACTCCAGCACGCGCGGCCCCTGGTTCGTCACCATCAGCCCGGCGTACAGCACCCCGCGGAACGGCCGCCGGCCGCGCTTCATGGCGTGGACGGTCGGCACCAGGACCGCGGCGTCGATCTCGTCGAGCAGCTCGGGCGTGGCGAGCGGGGCTGGGCAGTAGGCGCCCATCCCGCCGGTGTTCGGCCCCGTGTCGTCGTCGAACGCCGCCTTGTGGTCCTGGGTCGGCGCCAGCGGGACGATCGTTCGCCCCGAGACCAGCGCCAGGAGGCTCAGCTCCTGCCCTTCGAGGCGCTTCTCGATCACCACCTGCCGGCCGGCAGCGCGCCCGAACTCCTCGCGTACCATGACGCGGTCGATCGCCGCCAGCGCCTCCTCCGTCGTCGCGCAGACGAACACGCCCTTGCCGGCAGCCAGCCCGTCGGCCTTGACGACAACCGGCTCGGCCAGCCCGATCTGAGCCCGCCGGCCGGCCGTCGGGACGAAGTAGCGCTTCTCACCCTCGACGATCACCCGGTCCTTCGCGAACGGCCCGTGGACGTGCCGCCCGTCGGCCAGGACGGCGTACTCGCGGCTCTGGACGTAGGCGCGCGCCGGGTCGGGGTGGTCGAAGACGCGGAACTCGGCGGTCGGCACATCGGCGTGGCGCATCAGCTGCTTGGCGAAGACCTTGCTCGCCTCGAGCTGGGCCGCCTCGCGGATCGGACCGAAGACGCGCAGCCCCTCGCGCTGGAAGGCGTCCACGACGCCCAGGGCGAGCGGCTCCTCCGGGCCGACCACCGTCAGATCGATGCCTTCCTTGCGGGCGAACCGGACCAGGCCGTCGAGGTCGGTCGGCTCGACGGGCACGTTGACACCATCCGCGGCGGTGCCGGCGTTGCCCGGCGCGCAGAAAACGCGCTCGACGCGCGGCGATTGCGCCAGCTTCCACACCAGGGCGTGCTCGCGCCCGCCTCTGCCGATTACCAGAACCTTCATGCGACGTTCCTCGTACCGCAGCGCGGGTGGCGAGTCAGACCCGCCCGCGCTGCAGCCAGCCCTCATTGTATGAGGCGGCGCGAAGGTGAGCGGACGATGCCGATTCGCCCTGCTCGTTCCGGGGCTGCCGGCGAGGGCTTGGAGTCAAGTCGCGGAAGAAGAGGAGCCGAGAATAGCGAAGAGTTCGCGGAGGTTGCGCCGGTTCTGGCCGAGATCGCCCTTGCCGACGCGCGACTGGCTGCGTGCGTGGATCCGGCTGCCGCCAGCGGCGGGCGCGACGCGAACGGTGATGTCGTCGATGAAGCCCCACAGGCGGGTGCGGCGGCTGGCGTAGAGCACGCCCGCCTTGCGCTGGACCGCCACCAGTCTCCAGCACGGCAGGCTGCGGACGGCCGCCTCGACCCGTTCGAGGGCGTCGGCGGGCGCCAGCGGCAGGTCGGCCGGCTGCAGGCCGAAATCGCCGGGCTCGTCTGTGTCCGCCCAGTTGCGCGTGAACCCGGCGAGGAAGCGACTCAACCATGCCATCGTTGCGAGGCTCCTCGGTCGTGACGGGGGCTGCCCGGTATGTCGAGGCTGCAACGGTTATTATAAGGCGGGAGAACGGGACCGTCAGGGGGAGGTGTTGTGACCTTGCACCTTGCTCGCTTCGCCTTTTTTGTTGATTTTTGCTTGACGAGCTGGGCTGGCCTGGGGAACATCAGTCAAGCGAGAGGGAGATAGTTGGAATAGACTGCGCCTGACCCGAACAGGGTGCGCAGACGGCGCAACGTTTGATAAGCCGCGCGGGTCGTGTTAGCCTGGCCAGCCGTCGGCTGGCCAGGCTAAACCCGCGCCAGCCTAACGTGTTATACCGCGCCAGTGCGGCATAATAAGTGGTTCGGCGGTGTCGAGGATACAAGATGACGATCAGCATCCGATGCAAGAACCCTGACTGCGGCAAGCCGTGCCGGGTCAAGGACGAGTATGCCGGCAAGTCGGTCAAGTGTCCAGGGTGCGGCCAGCGCATCACGGTTCCGTCTCGGGAGCCGGCTGTATCTTTAGATGAGCCAGGTGAGGGGTCCACGCCCCGCGAGGAGCGGTCGGCACCGCGCAAGAAGGAGCCGGAGCGCCCCGCGCGGCGGGCTGTTTGGCCCTGGCTTGTCGGGATGGCGGCGATGCTGCTTGTGGGCGCGGGCGGCGGGTATTTCCTCAAGTCTTCGCAAACCAAGAAGAGTGACGATGATCCAGGGCAGACTGCCAATGATTCCGAACTTCGCAAGGCACGCGCTGAACTTCAAGTCGCCAAAGCTGAGGCCACTGCAGCCAAAGCTGAACTGGCCAGGGTGAGTGGCGTTGCCACTGTCCCGCCGACGGCGAAGAAGGACACGGCACCCACCGAGAAGGGTCCGCCGACCGGCACGAAAGGCTCGGCCGCCGACGCCGACAAGACGGACGCCTTCCTGAAGAGCATGCAGGGGTCGTGGGTGATCGAAACCGCCCAACTCGGGTTCCCGACCGTTCCGTCCGCGAAGGGCCACCCGCTCACCGTCACGGGTACGAAGTACACGCGAAAGCTGACCGTCAACAACGGCGTTGAGAGCGGAACATTCGCGCTCGTCGCCGGCACCGATCCGATGGGTATCGACCTGAAGATGAACGGCTACATGTTCAGAGGCATCATCAAAGTCGAGGACGACACACTCACCCTCTGCTGCGACGCATTCCAGAACAGGCCCCGCCCGTTTGAGTTCAAGACCGGTGCCTCCACCGCGAGCGTCATGCTCATCGTGTACAAGCGTGCGAAGTAATCGACTCGACCCCGCCCTGCGAGACAGAGAAGACACCGAATGGTCCGTGAGGGGGGAAAAGGGGACATCGTAGATACTCAAGGCCGAACCAGCGGCTGAAGCTGACCGGGGCCGCGTCCTTGGTCCTCCGCGGCGCGGGGGTTCTCCGGCGGCCTCGGTCAGCTTCATCCGTTGGTTCGGCGGTAGAGGGCATAGCGGATGTGGAGCGCCCGGAGCGAGGAACTGGCCGACGCCCGCGGACTGCGGTTCGCCGTCACCCCCTCGACGAGCGCCCGGCCACCTTCGCCGAGGTGATCCGCGCATGGCAGGGCGACGCCGGCTTCCGGGCGCAGTTCAACGCCTTGCTGGCCGACGCCCGTACTCCGCGTTTCGGTGGGAGACCCCGCCGGTCACTGCCGGCACGGTGTCGCGGCCGTTCGAGTTCGTACTGCGGGACAGCCCGGGGTTGGACCGCAACTGTGCTGCAGCTGAACGTGGATTCGGTCGCGGTGCTCAGCCCGATGGATGGGCCTCACTTCCAGGCTCTGGCCGCGATGGCTGATCTGCTCCAGGTCGCCGACGCGCCGGGGCGTTGTCTCGGCGTCGGCGGCGTTTCGTCGAGCGTGGACGCATCTTCTTGCTCCGCCTCTTCCTGGGGAGCATCTCCCGCTTGCCCCTTCATCTGCTGGACCAGTCATGCATCCGCCGGGGTTCGAGGAACGACTCCGGCGGCTCCGGTTACGGGTCGCACGCGTGTACCTGGCTTTGCAAACTGACCAGGCAGGCGGCCTTGTCCTCCTTGTTTTGCTTGTCGTGTACCCCAGGTCCACAGGCTACCTCGCGGGTCCGTAACCCTCCCGTTTTCCGTTTTCGGTTTGTGGGCCGATCTGTTGGACACACGCGCGCCGATCGGTTAGCATAAACTAATTCGACCGTATCGTACCGCTGTGGCCTGATGAGAGGGGTGGGCGGCATGGCTCGCCATCAGCCGAAGTTGATTGTTGTGACGGGCGCCACCCGCGGACTGGGGCTGGCGATGGTGGAGAAATTCATCGAGTTGGGGCATACCGTGTGTGGATGCGGCCGGTCGCGTGAGGGGGTGGAGAACCTCCGGCGCCGGTATGGACCGCCGCACGATTTCGCGATGGTGGACGTGGCGCTGGAGAGTCAGGTCGAGCCGTGGGCGGCGCGCCTGCTGTCCAGCCGCGGGGCGCCGGACCTGCTCGTCAACAACGCCGCGGTCATCAACCAGAACGCGCCCCTCTGGCAGGTGCCGGTGGAGGAGTTCAACCAGGTGCTGGACGTGAACGTCAAGGGCGTGGCGAACGTGATCCGGCATTTCGTGCCGGCGATGGTGGCGCGGCGGACCGGCGTGATCGTCAACTTCAGCTCGGGCTGGGGCCGCTCGACGTCGGCGGAGGTGGCCCCGTACTGCGCCAGCAAGTGGGCCATCGAGGGGCTGACCCAGGCTCTCGCCCAGGAACTGCCGCGCGGCATGGCGGCGGTCCCGCTCAACCCGGGGGTGATCGACACCGACATGCTGCGGAGCTGCTTCGGCGGCAGCGCGAGCCGATATCCGTCGGCGAAGAAGTGGAGCGAGACGGCGGTGCCGTTTTTGCTCGGGCTCAACTTGCGCGACAACGGCAAGCCGGCGACGGTGCCGCTCTGAGCCACGATTCGGCTACCACCGGCCGAGGCGATTCTCTCGTGACCACCTCCCAAAAAGACGACCGGCGGCTGCGGGGCCGCCGGTCCATGTGGTGGGTCGGGGGAATTGGATCGGGGTAGGTGGGGCCGCCGGGGGAGCGGCCCAGGGGGACTTCAGGGGGAAGAAGGTCGTCAAACCGCTTGCCGGAGCGCGCCGCGCTGGTGCAGACTTTCGCACAGCCGGCGGCAACAATCCAGGTCGCGGATCATGCTTTCGGCGACCACGCGGACCGTCTCAGGATCCTCGGCCCATTCCAGCTGCTGCCGGCGGGCCGAGAGTTGTTCCAGGACATCCTTGAGCCACAACAAATCCATCTCGCGTCGGCTCATAAGACACCACCCTTTCGTTACCGAACCGCTCGCGGGAACGGTTTCCTTTAACTGCAACAACCGTGCCAGTACGCTCCTGGCCGCGGCGAATAGTCGCAAACGATTGTTGCGGAAAGGATTGCGCAACACATGGCGGAAGCGCTCGCCTCGCGTGGGGGTGTAAGAATTACACTCCGGGCGGCGGCGGGGAGGAGCGATTGTAAATTTGTCCTCGATCCGCTTCACGGTGTTCGAGCCGTGCATGCAGCAGAGCGGAGTAAGCGGCGGGAGCGCCGGACCGGTTAGTGCCGCCGGACCAAACGCCATGACGCTTCCGGCTCGTCGCGTTTGCTCCGGTAGCTCTTGGCAACCCGCTCTCAGCAGCGCCTGCGCCCGCGGGGTTGCTGGCCGTTACGGCCGGACGTGTGCGCCCCCTGCTCCCCGTCGCGCGGCCGCCGGGAACTTCGGTCCCCGCGCTCGCCGCTCTTTCGCTGGCCGGACTTTCCCCCGGTCGTGGGCACGATCTGCTTGTAGTCGAAGTCCGGCAGGGTGACGCGCGGCAGTCGCTGACCGATCTGCCGCTCGATCCGGGCGAGCGATTTCTCCTCGGCGGGCGAGACGAGCACCCACGCATCGCCCTCCGCCTCGGCCCGGCCGGTCCGGCCGATCCGGTGGACGTAGTCGTCCGGCACCGCCGGCACGTCGAAGCTGATGACGTGCGTGATGTGCTCCACGTCCAGCCCACGCGCCGCGATGTTCGTCGCCACCATGACCTGGTAGTCCCCGCGCCGGAACCCCTCCATCGCGCGGTTCCGCTGCGGCTGCGTCAGGTTGCTGTGCAACTCCGCGACCGTGAACCCGTCCGCCGCCACGATGCGCGTCAGCCGGCGGGCGAGTTGCTTGGTGCGCGTGAAGACGAGTACCGAGGGCATCTCGGTATGCCGCAGCAGATGCCGGAGCAGCGGCGTCTTGAGGTGCTCGGGGACCGGGTACGCGGCCTGGGTGATGCCGACCGCCGGGGCGCTGCGCCGGCCGATCTCCACCGTCAGCGGATCGCGCAGGATCTCCTTGGCGAGCCGGGCGATCACCGGCGGCATGGTCGCGGAGAAGAGGAGCGTCTGCTTGCGGGCTGGCAGACGCGCGACGATCCGCTTGAGGTCGGGCAGGAAGCCCATGTCGAGCATCCGGTCGGCCTCGTCGAGAACGAGGGTGTGCAGCTGGTCGAAGCGGGCCTGGTTCTGCCGCATGTGGTCCAGCAGTCGGCCGGGCGTGGCGACGACGAGTTCCACGCCGGCGCGCAGGGCCTTCTCCTGCGGACCCATCGCTGCCCCGCCCACGAGGAGGCCGACCCGCAGCGGGGTGTGGTACGCGAGGCCCAGGCAAACGTCGTCGATCTGCTGGGCGAGTTCGCGCGTCGGGGTGATGACCAGCGCCTGCGTCGCTCCGTGGGAGAGGCCCAGCAGGCGGTGCAGGATGGGCAGCAGGAAGGCGGCGGTTTTCCCGGTCCCCGTCTGGGCGGTCGCGATCAGATCGCGGCCGGCGAGGATGGGCGGGATGGCCTCGGCCTGAATGGGGGTCGGTTCGGCGTAGCGCATCTCGCGCGTTGCCTGGACGAGATGGGGATGCAGGCCGAGGGCCTTGAACGGCATGACAAACTCCCGGGGCCGCCCGTCGGCGGCCCGAACCCAGTGGTCAACAAGACCCGGCTTGTCTTACGGTCTTGCCGTCCGCCGAGCAAGTCGCCCTCCGGGGCGCCCGCTGCACCGGGTTTGGTCCGGCAGTCCCAAGTTCGGATTCCAGGAACACCGCCGTTATATTACCCTCTCTGCCGGTGACTGAAGGAAGACGGGCGCCCTGCGGCGTCTGCGGTCCCTCTGCGCCGGAGGGTGTGTCATGGGCGGAGTCCACTGGGGCGGACTGGCGGCGGTCGTCGCCATGTACGCGGCCTTCCTGCTGATCGGCTGGTTCGCCGCACGCAAGGTACGCGAGGGGACTGCGGCCGAACTGATGGTCGCCGGCCGTACCATGCCGCTGTGGCTCGCCGTCATGACCATGACCGCCACCTGGGTTGATGGCGGCTACCTCCTCGGCACGGCCGAGGGCGCCTCCAGCGACAGCCTCGCGCGTGGCCTGCAGGGCGGGATGTGCTTCGGCATCAGCCTGATCCTCGGCGGCCTGTTCTTTGCCCGCCGCATGCGCGCCCTGGAGTATTCGACCCTCATCGACCCGTTCGAGTCGCGCTACGGCAAGCGCTGGGCGGCGGTTCTGTTCGTGCCGGCCATGCTTGGCGAGGTCATCTGGTCGGCCGCCCTGCTGGTCGCCATCGGGCGGACGTTCCAGGTCATCCTCGGCATGGACGGGACGCAGGCCATCGTCCTGTCGGCGGTCGTTGTCACCGCCTACACCATGCTCGGCGGCATGTGGTCGGTCGCCTACACGGATCTGTTCCAGCTCGCTCTGATCCCGATCGGCCTGCTCGCCGCCTTGCCGTTTGCGCTCGATCAGGTGGGCGGACTGGTCCACGGTGCCGAGCAGTACCTGGCCCGGCCGGGGGCTGCGGTCGTGCTGCCTGCACTCGATCCACCGGACCGCGGATGGACCGTGCCGAAGGCCGTCAACTGGTGGGACGTGAGCGTCATGCTCCTGCTCGGCGGCATCCCGTGGAACTGCTACTTCCAGCGCGTCCTGTCCTGCGAGACGCCGGCCCGTGCGGCCAGCCACTCCATTCTGGCCGGGGTGCTCACCATCGTCCTGACGCTGCCCCCGCTGCTGCTCGGCATGGCCGCTGCCGTCTATCCGTGGGGCGCCGCCGAGGCCACCCAGTTGCGGGCCGAACCGGACCTGGCGCTGCCCCTGGTGCTGCGCCACCTGACCCCTTACCTGATCTCCATCCTCGGGTTGGCGGCCATCGTCGGGGCGGTGACGTCCAGCTTCAGCGCCTCGATCCTGTCGGCCGGATCGATGTTCAGCTGGAACGTCTACCGCCCGCTGCTGGCGCCGCGCGTGTCCGTGGCGGGCATGAAGATCGCGATCCGGTCCAGCATTATCTTGCTCGGGGCCGGCGCGGCCGTCCTGGCGCTGCGCGGCAGGACCGTGCAGGATCTGTGGTTCTTCACGAGCGACCTCGTCTTCGTCCTGCTGTTCCCGCAACTGGTCATGGCGCTCTTCGACCCGCGGGCGAACCGGACCGGGTCAGTGGTCGCGTTCGCTGCCTCGGTGGTGCTGCGACTCGGCGGCGGCGAGCCCATCTTTGGGCTGCCCGCCTTCCTCCCTTACCCGGAACTGCTCGACGGCGTCCTGCCGGGAAGTCCACGGGACTGGTATGATGCAGGTGGGAACATGCTGTTCCCGTTCAAGACGCTGGCGGCCGCGGCCGGGGTGGTCCTCCTGCCGGTCGTTTCGCGGCTGACGGCCCGGTGGGATCCGCCCCGCCCGCTGGCGAAGGTGCAGACAAACCTTGATGGCCCTCCCTCCGTGGAGGCGTGATGATGAATAACGCGACCGACTCCGTCCCGCTGCCCGCGCCCGAACGGCCCGCGCGCCGTCGCGTGCGCCTCCGCCCGCGGGTGCGCCAGGCCCTGGCGTGGTGCGTCCACTTCTACACCGCGACCGGCCTGATCGTCGCCGCGGCCATGCTCGTGGCGATCCTGCGCGGCGGGCCGGACTCGTTCCGGGTCGCGTTCATCCTCATGGTCGTCGCGACCCTGATCGACGCGACCGACGGGGCGTTCGCCCGGCTGGTCCGCGTCAAGGAGGTGCTGCCCGGGTTCGACGGCCGGCGCCTCGACGACCTGGTCGATTTCCAGACCTATGTCACGCTCCCGCTTCTGCTGATCTGGAAGGCGGGGCTGCTGCCGCCGGGGGCCGAGGGGTGGCTGACGATACCGCTGCTGGCGGCCGCTTACGGGTTCTGCCAGGTCGAGGCGAAGACGAGCGACGGCTACTTCCTCGGCTTCCCGTCGTACTGGAACATCGTCGCGTTCTACCTGTATGCCCTCCAGCCGCCGCCAGCCGTGACCATCGGCCTGCTGCTGGCGTTCGCGGTGCTGACGTTCGTGCCGTGCCGCTACCTGTACCCGACGCAGCCGGGCCGGCTGAACCGCTTCACGAACCGGCTCGGGATGGTGTGGGCGGCCGTGCTCGTGTTCGTCCTGTGGCTGATGCCGGCCGACCCGCCGGCCGGGGATACCGTCGATGGGCGCACGCGCCTGGTCGTGTGGGCATCGCTGTTCTTTCCGGCGTACTACTTCGCCGTATCCTGGGGCATCACCTGGCGGAGCTGGTATGCCCGGCGCGAGCGGCGCCGGGAGGCGCGGAAGGAGGCGCGCCGGGCGGCCGGCCTGGCGGACCGCTGACCCGAAGGTGGTACGAGGCCGCGCGTCGGCTACAATACCGGGTGCGTCCCGACTTGTCCCGGCCGGTCCAGGGGGTCCGTCGCCGCGGGTGGCGCGGTTGACAAGAGGCGCCGATGTCCCGACCCAATCTCCCCGTCCCGCTTCGCTACGGCGTCGCCGTCCTCGCGGTCGCGGTCGCGACCGCCTTCACCCGCGCCCTGCCCCCCCTGGCTGCGACTCCCCTGGCGATGTTCTTCGTCGCCGTCCTTGTCAGCGCCTGGCTGGGCCGCCTGATCCCGGCCCTCCTCGCCATTGTCCTCAGCGGCTTCGCGGTGGCCTGGCTCTTGCCCGAGAGCCCGCTCGTCGAGCCGCCCTTCACCTGGGCGGACGGACTGCGCCTGGGCGTGTTTATCCAGGTCACCCTGCTGATCGTTTACGTCACCATTTCGCAACAGCAGGCCGAGGAGGCCGAGCGGGCGCAGCGCGAGCGATTGCGGACCACCCTGGCCAGCATCGGCGACGCCGTCATCGTCACGGACGCCGCCGGCCGGATCGTCTCCCTCAACGCGGTCGCCGAGAGCCTGACCGGGTGGTCGCTGCGCGACGCGCGCGGGCGGCCGCTGGACGAGGTCTTCCGCGTCGTCAGCGAGGACACCCGGGCGCCGGTCGATAGCCCGGCCGCCCGGGTGCTGCGAGCCGGCCATGTCGTCGGTCCGGGCAGCCACAACCTCCTTCTCGCGCGTGATGGGACCGAGCGTCTGATCGACGACAGCGCAGCCCCGATCCGCAGGTCGGACGGGCAGATCGCCGGGGTGGTTCTGGTGTTCCGGGACATGACCGAGCGGCACCGGGGCGAGGACGAGCGGACCCGGCTGGCGGCCATCGTCGAATCGTCCGAGGACGCGATCTTCGCCAAGACGCTTGACGGCATCGTGACCAGCTGGAACGCCGCCGCCGAGCGGATGTACGGCTACCTCGCGACAGAGGCGGTCGGCCGACACGTCTCGTTCCTGTTTCCGAACGGGCATCTGGAGGAGTTGCCGAGTATCCTGGACCGGCTGAAGCGGGGCGAGGGGACCAACCCGTACGAGACGGTACGGCGGCGCAAGGACGGGCGGCTGGTGGGCGTGTCGGTGAACATCTCCCCGGTCCGGGACCGGGTCGGGCGTGTCGTCGGCGCGTCGGTGATCGCTCGTGACGTGTCGGAGCGGCGGGCGGCCGAGCGGCGCCGCAACGTCCAGGTCGCCGTCACCCGCATCCTGGCCGAGGCGGCCACGCCCGAGGCGGCCGCCCCCCAGATCCTGGAGGCCGTCTGCCGCCAGCTGGGATGGAGCGTGGGGGGGGTCTGGGCGGCTGACGGCGACCGGGACGTGCTGCGCTGCCTGGCTGCCTGGCACGCCCCGGACGTCCGCGCCGAATCGTTCGTCGCCGCGTCCCTGGCGCGGGTGGTGGCGCGAGGCGAGGGGCTGCCCGGGCGCGTCTGGGCCACGTCCGCGGCGGCGTGGATCGCGAACGTGGCCCTCGATCCAAACTTCCCGCGCGCCGCGGCGGTGCGGACCAGCGGGCTGCGCGGCGCGTTCGCCTGCCCGGTCCGGGTCGGTATCGGCGAGTGCCTGGGCGTACTGGAGTTCTTCAGCCGCGACTGGTGCGACCAGGATGCGCCCCTGCTGGAGGTGATGACGGATCTCGCCAGCCAGTTCGGCCAGTTCCTGGAGCGGAAGCGGGCGGAGGACGCCCTGCGGGCGCGCGAGGAGCACCTCCGCCTGGCCCTGGAGGCAGGCGGGATGGGCACCTGGGAGTGGGACATCGCCACCAACCGCGTGGCGTGGTCGCCGACCGTGAAGACCCTCCGCGGCCTGGCCCCGGACACATTCCCCAGCACCTTCGACGACATCCTGGCCGATGTCCACCCGGACGACCGGGATCGATTCCGGGCCACCGTCGCGCGCACCCTCGAGGAGGGCCAGCACCGGATCGAGTACCGGCTGCTCCGGTCCGGGGGCGAGGTGCGCTGGGTCGAGGGGCGCGGGAAGGTGTTCCGGGACGAGGCCGGCAGGCCGCGCCGAGTGGTCGGGGTGTTCCTGGACATCACCGAGCGTCTGCGCGCCCGCGCCATCCTGGAAGAGGCGGAGTTGCGGTTCCGCCAACTCGCGGAGAACGTCACCGACGTCTTCTGGATCAGCGACCCGGTGTCCGGCCGCATCGTCTACATCAGCCCCGCCTACGAGGACATCTGGGGTCGCTCGTGCGCGGCCCTGCATGCCAACTACGAGTCGTTCCTCGACGTGATCCATGAGGAGGACCGGGACCGGGTTCGCGCCGCCGTCGGGCGCCAGGCATCCGGCGAGGCGACGGCGGAGGAGTACCGGATCGTGCGCCCTGACGGGGCGATCCGGTGGGTGTGGGACCGCGGGTTCCCGATCCGGGATGCCGCCGGCCGGGTGTACCGGGTCGCCGGGATTGCCGAGGACATCACCGGCCGGAAGGCAGCCGAGCAGCAGATCCGTGAGAGCGAGCAACGCTTCCGGGTGATGGCGGACTCGGCCCCGGTCCTGCTGTGGGTCGCGGACACGTCCGGCGCCTGCACCTTCTTCAATCGGCCGTGGCTGGAGTTCACCGGCCGGGCGGCCGACCAGGAGGTCGGGAACGGGTGGATCGAGGGTGTCCACCCGGACGACCGGAAGGCATGCCTGGGCGCCCGCCGCGCCGCGCTGCGCGACCGGCGCCCGTTCCGGACCGAGTACCGGCTGCGCCACGCGGACGGAGCCCACCGCTGGATCCTCGACACCAGCGTCCCGCGCTTCACGCCCGACGGCACGTTCGCCGGGTTGACCGGCTCGTGCGTGGACATTACTGATCGGAAGAAGGCGGAGGACGCGCTCCGCTTCCTGTCCGAGGCGAGCGGGGCGCTGGCGTCGTCGCTGGACTACGAGACGACGCTGGCGTCGGTCGCCCGGCTGGCCGTCCCGCGCCTGGCCGACTGGTGCGCGGTGGACATGGTCGGCCCGGACGGGTCGATCCGTCGCCTCGCCGTCGCCCACGTCGATCCGACCCGGGTGGATCTCGCCCACGAACTGGTCCGCCGCTACCCGCCCGACGCCGCCTCGCCGCGCGGCGTACCGGCCATCGTGCGCACCGGCCGACCGGAGCTGATTCCGGAAATCTCGGACCAGGTGCTGACCGAGGCGGCTCGTGACGCCGAGTTGCTGCGCATCCTGCGCGGGCTGGGGCTGCGCTCGTACATCGGCGTGCCGCTGCTGGCGGAGAACCGCATCCTCGGCGCCATCACCCTGATGGCAGCCGAGTCGGGGCGGCGCTTCGACGCCGACGACCTGGCCGTCGCCGAGGAGTTGGCGCGGCGGGCGGCGTCGGCGATCGAGAACGCCCGGTTGTACCGGGAGGTGCGCGAGGCGGACCGGCGGAAGGACGAGTTCCTGGCGACGCTGGCGCACGAGCTGCGCAACCCCCTCGCCCCGATCCGCAACGCCCTGCACATCCTCAAGGAGGGCGGGGCCAACCCGACGGAGACGGCCGACGTGCGCGAGATGATGGAGCGGCAGGTACAGCACCTCGTCCGCCTGGTGGACGACCTGCTCGACGTGTCGCGCGTCATGCGCGGCAAGGTCGAGCTGCGCAAGGAGCCGCTCGACCTCGGAACGGCAGTGGCGCGGGCGGTCGAAACGGCCCGGCCGCTGCTCGACGCCCGGGGCCACCGCCTGGAGGTGAGCCTGCCGCCCGAGCCGGTGCAGCTGGAGGCCGACCCGGTGCGCGTCGCCCAGGTGGTCGCCAACCTGCTCAACAACGCCGCCAAGTACACCGAGAAGCCGGGGTTGATCCGCCTGACCGCCGAGCGGGACGGGGGCGACGTGGTGCTGCGCGTCCGCGACACCGGCATCGGCATCGCGCCCGAGTTGCTCCTGAAGGTGTTCGATCTGTTCACGCAGGCCGACCACTCGCTCGGCCGGTCCCAGGGCGGACTGGGGATCGGCCTGACCCTGGTGCGCAGCCTCGTCGAGCTGCACGGCGGAACGGTCGAGGCGCGCAGCGAGGGCCTGGGCAAGGGCAGCGAGTTCATCGTCCGGCTGCCGGCCACCCCCGCCGGCCACCCGCACCGGGGCGAGCCGGCGGCGACCAGCGAAGGAGCGGTCGGCGCCCGCGACCCGCAACGGCGCGTACTGATCGTTGACGACAACGTGGACGCGGCCGAATCGCTCGCCGTTCTGGCCCGCATCTGGGGCCACGACGTGCGGGTGGCGCACGACGGGGAGCAGGGGCTGAAAGAAGCCAGGGCGTACCGGCCGGAGGTGGTGCTGCTGGACATCGGCATGCCCGGGCTGAGCGGCTACGACGTGGCCCGGCGACTGCGGGCCATTCCCGCTCTTAACGGAGTGCTGGTGGTGGCGATGACCGGGTGGGGGCAGCCGCAGGATCGGGAGCGGTCGAAGGAGGCCGGGTTCGACCTGCACCTCACCAAACCGGCCGACCCCGAGTTACTTCACTTCCTGCTGGCCCGGCTGCACCTGCCGGAGGGAACAACGGCCGACGATCTGGCGGGCTGACCTCCGGGCCGTGGGCGAGGCTCTCCGCTCGGACCGTTGCCGTTGGCAGGCGGATCCCGGAAACGCGAGAGCTGAGAGGGCGTGCCGCTCCGGAAGATCCCCGATTGAGTTCGCGGCCGACAGGGGCTAGAATAAGGCCATCACCACCGCCATCCAGCAGTCGCGAGCAATCTGATGAAAGACCCTCGCGTTGATCCTGGTAATGGCTCCGCCTCTGCCTCGGTGGCGTCGAGCCTGCTGGTGCGTCTCCGCGACCGGAACGACGCCGCCTGGCAGCGGCTGACCGGGCTGTTTGGCCCGGTAGTGTACAGCTGGTGCCGGCGGCAGGGGCTACAGCCCGAGGACGCCGCCGATGTCCAGCAGGAGGTTTTCTGCGCGGTGGCACGGACCATCGCCCAGTTCCGCCGCGACCGGCCGGGCGACTCCTTCCGCGGCTGGCTGTGGACGATCACGCGCAACAAGCTGCGCGACCACTGGCGGCGCCGCCAGGCACAGCCCGAGGCGGCCGGCGGGACGACTGCCCAGCAACGCCTCCTTCAGCTTGCCGAGGCCGAGAGCGCCAACTCGGCGCCGGACGCCGGGGCGGAAGGCAGCCTGTTCCGCCGCGTCCTGGAACTGATCCGGGCCGAGTTCGAGGAACGGACCTGGCAGGCGTTCTGGGGCGTCGCGGTCGAGGAGCAGACTCCCGCCGAGGTGGCCGCCGCGCTCGGGATGAGCACCGGGGCCGTGTACGTCGCCAAGTCGCGTGTGCTCCGCCGCCTGCGTGACGAACTGGGCGAGTTGCTCGACTGACACGACCCGTGCAAAGTTTACAGGCCGCGAGCCGTCGGCCTGAATGGACCGAACTACTCATGACTGCCACCCCCTGCCCGCTGCAACCCCGCCTGCTTGCCTTCAGCTCCGGCGATCTGCCGGCGGCGGACCTCGACGCGGTGGCCGAACACATCCTCACCTGCGCCGCCTGTCAGAACACGCTGGAATCGTCGGCGCCGTCGGCCGACCCCGTTGTCGCTGGCGTCAAGTTGGCGGCCCGGCTCGACCCGTTTGTGCAGGAAGCCCAGTGCCGGCATGCCGTCGCCCAGGTCCAGGCCCTCACCCCCGCCGCGGCAACGGCGTCGCCGGTGCTGGCCCAGCTGGGGCAGTACCAGCTGCTGCACCCCGTCGGCCGGGGCGGCATGGGGGTGGTCTACAAGGCGCTGCACCCGTTCTTGAAGCGGGAAGTGGTCCTGAAGGTGCTGCCGCCGGAACGGCTGCGCAAGCCGCAGGCTGTGGCCCGTTTCCGCCGCGAGATGGAGGCCGTCGGCAAGCTCCAGCACCCCAACATCGTGCAGGCCACCGACGCGGGCGAGAGCGATGGGCAGCACTTTCTCGTCATGGAGCACGTCGAGGGCTGCGACCTGGCGCGGCTGGTGCGCAAGCGCGGCCCGTTGCCAGTGGCCGACGCCTGCGAGGCAATCCGGCAGGCGGCCCTGGGGTTGCAGCACGCCCACGAGCACGGTCTGGTTCACCGCGACATCAAGCCGTCTAACCTGCTCGTCACACCGGCGGGGCAGGTGAAGGTGCTCGATCTCGGCCTGGCCCTGCTGCGCGGCGAGATGGCCGAGGGCGAGCTGACCGAGGTCGGGCAGATCATGGGCACTCTCGACTACATGGCTCCCGAGCAGGCGTTCGACGCGCACTGCGTCGATGGCCGGGCCGACGTGTACAGCCTGGGCTGCACCCTGTTCTTCCTGCTCGCGGGTCGCCCGCCGTATGACGGCAGCGAGTACCGCCAGGCTCTGAAAAAGATGCTGGCCCACGCGGGCGGGCCGATCCCGGCGCTGCCACCGCTGCGCCCGGACGCGCCCGCCGGCCTGGAAGCCGTCCTTCAGCGGCTCCTGGCCAAGAAGCCGGCGGACCGCTTCGCCACGCCCGCGGACGTGGCGACGGCGCTGGCACCGTTCTGCGCCGGTCACGACCTGCCCGTGCTGCTGCGCTCAGAGGACAGTCCGCCCGACACCGCCCGTGTCGCCAGGACGGCGGATGCGCTCTTGACGGCCCGCGTCAGCCCCGCCCCGTCGGGACGGCGTCCCGAGGGCTCGGGAGAGGCCACGCCGGCTGGCCAACCGGCCGCCTCGTCGCGCGGCCGTCCCTCGGTTCCCCGCCGCGTGCTGCCCTGGCTGGGCGCGGCCGCCGCCGGCCTGCTGGGCGCCCTCTGGGTTGCGGGCGTGATCTTCCGTGTCCAGACCCCTGCCGGTACGCTCGTCATCGAGGTCGATCAGCCCGGGGCCGCGGTCTTCCTCAACAACAGGAAGTACGAACTCAAGATTCCAGGCGGTGAACCGATCACGGTCGAAGTGGACGAGGGCAAGCACGAGCTGAAGGTGACCAAGGGCGGGTTCGAGACGTTCACCAAACAGTTCGCGGTCAGGGCCGGCGGCAAGGAAACGGTCAAGGTGCGCCTGGAGCCACTGGCGGCGGCCGGAAAGCACCAACCGCCGCCCGCGGCCGATCCGGAACGCACGGCTGTCGAGTGGGTGCTGAAGCAGGGCGGCACGGTGGGGCTGGCTGACAGGCGGGTGTGGAAGCAAGTCACCGACCTACCCGGCGGCTCGCTCCGGCCGGTGGGCATTTCTCTGCCGCACCGATCGACTCAAAATGGCATCGTGGGGACGGTGCTCACCGATCACGACCTGGAACAGCTGCGTGCCCTGCCCGATTCGGTGCGCGTGCTCGACCTGCGGGGCCACGCGTACACCGACGCCGGCATCGACCGATTGACCGGCTCGCCGTTCGCCGCCAGGCTCGCAATGCTGCACCTGGCCAGCCCGAACCTCACCGATGCGGGGTTTGACCATCTGCCGCGCTGCCAGGGGTTGACGACCTTGCACCTGCGTTGGCTCGGTCCCCATTTTACCGGCGCGGGGCTGAAGAACCTTCGCCGGTTGCCACACCTGCGGGAACTCGGAATATCGTACACCTGGGTACGCGACGAGGGACTCGCTCACCTCGCCGGACTGAAGCTTCACCACCTGGGCCTGCGTGGTTGCGTGGAGATCAGCAACGAGGGACTGAAGGCCGTCGGTCGCCTCCCGGAGTTGCAAGCTCTGGGTCTCTACGGAGTGGAGAGAGTGTCCGATGCGGGGGTGAACCACCTGCGCGGCCTCAAACAGCTCCACTTGCTCGACCTGGCCCACACCCGGCTCGGGGACGAAGGGCTCAAGCCGCTCGCGAACCTGTCGAACCTGCGAACGCTGTACCTCGGCAACACTCGGGTGACCGACGCCGGGGTGGACACCCTGGCCAGGATGAAGACCCTGACCGTCCTGTCCGTCAACGGCACCCAGATCACCTCCGCGGGGGTGGAGAAACTGCGCAAGGCGCTGCCCCGGTGCAAGATCGTTCACGAGTAGTCTCCCGATCAGGGATGTCGCGCCGGAGCCCGCAAGGCTCGGTGCGAAGTCGTGTAAAGCCGCCCCGTTGATCCTGGTGGCCGACACGATCCCTCAACCCCTTCAGGAGACTCGTCCCATGTTGACCCGGTGGCTCGACACGCTCAAGGCACGCTTCCTCTCCCCGCGCGGGCGCTCCCGGCAGTCGCGCCCGGCGCCGGCCCGTACCCGGATCCAGGTTGAGGCTCTCGAAGACCGCCTCGCCCCGGCGGCTCTGGACACCTGCGGGGTTTTCGACCCCACGACCGCCACCCACTACCTGCGCGACAGTAACACCCCGGGCGCCCCGGACGTGCAGCCGTTCGCCTTCGGAGGGGCCGGGTGGACCGTCAAGGTGGGCGACTGGAACGGCGATGGCCGGACCACGATCGGCGTCGTCGATCCGACCGGCGCGGGTAGTGACGGCGCCCTCGTCTGGTATCTGCGGAACGCCAACGACGCCGGCGCCCCCGACGTCGCCCCGTTCCGGTACGGCAGCGCGGGGCAGATCCCGGTGGTGGGCGACTGGGACGGCGACGGCACCGACACCGTCGGTGTCTTCGATCCGATCACGGCGACCTGGCAGCTGCGCAACAGTAACAGCGAGGGGGCGCCCGACGTCGCGCCGTTCCGGTACGGCGGCGCGGGCTGGGTGCCGGTGGTGGGCGACTGGGACGGCGACGGCAAGGACACGGCCGGCGTGTTCGACCCCGCCACCGCGACCTTCTACCTGCGCAACAGCAACAGCGCGGGGGCGCCGGACGTCGCGCCGTTCGCGTTCGGCGGGGCCGGGTGGACGCCGGTCGCGGGCGACTGGAACGGCGACGGCAGGGACTCGGTCGCGGTGTACGATCTCAGCGGCGTCTGGTATCTGGGCAACAGCAACACGGCGGGAGCCCCGGACGTTACCCCATTCGCCTACGGCGGGCCGAACATGACGCCGGTGGTCGGCGCCTGGACTTTCACGGCCCCTCCGCCGCAGACCGTTTCGGTGGAGCCGAGTCCGACGCTGTCCCCCGGCAATGTCCTCGGCTCCTCGACCACCAGCGCAACGACCCCCTCGACCACCGGCGCCACGACCCCCTCGACCACCAGCGCAACGACTCCCTCGACTGCCACGTCTACCTCGGCCGGGAGCGGTTTCTCGGGCGGCACCCTGAAGGTCGAGTTCTCAAACGGCTTCCTCTACATCGAAGGCACAGGCTCGAGCGAGACGATTACCGTGCGCGAGTCCGGCGGAAACATTTCGGTGGACGGGGTCTCGGGTCGTGTCAAGGCCAGCCAGGTCCGACTCATTGGGGTCAACGCGCTTGGCGGGAACGACTGGGTGGATCTGCCCGGTGTGCGGATTCCTTCCCTGGTCAGTGGCGGGGCTGGCAAAGACACGCTGGGCGGTGGGGCGGATACCGACATCCTGGGCGGGGGCGACGGCGCCGACAAGATCTACGGCGGCGGCGGCAGTGACCTGCTCCTGGGACAGGGCGGCAACGACGAGTTGCAGGGCGAGGCGGGCATCGACATCCTGATCGGGGGCGACGGCGATGACCGGCTCTTCGGGGACGCTGGCGACGACCTCCTGCTGGGAGAGTACGGCAGCGACATCCTCGACGGCGGGCGGGCCGGGGCCGATTACCTGGACGGCGAATCGGGCTGGGACGAGTACTACATGAACGGTTGGGCGAGCAAGCCGTGGTGGGAAGTGGAGCCGGTCAGCTGGTACTCGTGGACACCGACCTCGACCAGCAACACCGCCACGCAGCAATTCATGAATTCCCTGCCCCTCATGAGCGACACCATTAACAGCCAGCTGGGGAACATGGGGATCAGCCTGAAGGGATACGGCCTGAGTTTCCTGGAGTGATCGGTAACCGGAACCCGAAGGATCGGGAAACAGCCGTCAGTCCTGCACGATCGCGCCCTCTTCATCTCGAACAAAGAAAGACGAGCGCGGGGGCGCCCGGCGCGGGCGGTCCGGGCTGGTAAGGAGCGACGTTAAGCGCCCTGCCCCTTGCGCTGCCACTCGCGGCGCACCTCGGACAGCCCGTAGGCGCACACCTCGAACTCCTCGCTCAACCGGCGCAGCACCCGCGCCTCCTCCCGGTGCGCGTCCTCCTCGCACGTGCTGGCGATATAGTAGGAGCGCTTGCCCTGCTGGGTGTAATCGACGAGGCGATCCTTCGCGTATGGCCCCCGCGCCCGGTGGCGCCCCTCCGGGAACACGCCGGTCCAGAACAGGGTGAAGTCGCCGACATGGCGGTGGTACTCGCGGCGGGTGCGTCCTTCCGGCGGTAGAGCCTCCGCCTCCAGCACCATGTCCACCACGTCCTCCAGGCGCCGCCCCTCGGCGTTCCGCAGCCGGTAGACGGCGTCCATGTGGACGAAGCGCGACAGCAGCAGCGACAGGTAGTCAACGAGTGGCGGGTCGCCGATCCCGAGGGTCGTCAGGAAGGTCTGTTCGGTGAGGCCGGCGAACAGCCGCCGCAGCGGATGATCGGGGTCATAGTACCACATGACGTGACCTCTTCTTCTCCAGGCCCGGCCGTCCCTGGCCGCAGCCTCTCTCCAATTCTAGCGCATCAACTACCGCAGTCAAATCGTGCGGTCAAGTCCTCCTCCAGGTTGGGGCCGGCAAACCGGCTCGCGGGAAACGAAAAACGCCCGCCGGCTGGGGGCCGGCGGGCGTCTGGGATGGTTGGGAAGGAGCCCCGAATCACGGCATGACGCTCATCGGGTTCATGCCGCTCGGATCTCCCGGCATGTTGGGGGTGGCCGAGATCGGCCCCTGGCGGAGTTGCTGGACGCGCTTCTTCCACGCCTCATACCGCTCCAGCCGCCGGTGGCCGCTCTCCATCTCCGGGTCGGAGTCGTCCCGGCTGTTGCGGACGTACAGCTTGCCCTCCCGTGACATCACCAGCAACTCGATGTTCGCCTCGTCCAGCTTGCCCGGTGGGCCGGCGGTGAAATCGACCACCACCGGGCCGCCGTCGGGGGGTCCGAAATCGACCGGCAGCTCGTTCCCCGCCGGCCGGGACTTCTTCCCCTTGACAGACGGGGGCCGGATGCCCAGCTCGAACTGGCCGGTGAGAGCGTTCCACGTCGGCACCTCGATCTCGACCGCCTTGCGCTCGATCGTCTCGCCCCGGCAGAACAGCAGCCGCTCGCCGACCACCCAGTCGGCCACCGACCGCCCGGCCCCCTCCCGCGTCTCCCGGATCCACTGGTGGATCTGGATCGGAATTTTCTTGTCCAGGTTGCCGTAGATGGGATCCCTGTCGATGCCCTTGCGGCCCTTCGTCTCCAGCGACTTCTGGTCCACGACGTAGAAATCGAATTCGCGCGGCACCTTCACCCACGGGGTGTAGACCGGCGGCGAGTAGAGCACCTTCTTCTCCGCCAGGGCCGGGTAGGCGACCTCCTTCGGCTTGCCGAAGTTCGGGTTCACCATCCGCACCACCACCTCGTACTGGTAGTAGTACCCCGGCTGCAGGCCGGCATCGACGAACCGGACCAGCACCTTGCCGTCCTTTGAAAGCCCGCTGATGGCGCTCGCCTTCTGCGTCGGGTCGGCCCCCTCACCCGTGTCGCCCGGTCCGGGAGCCACGACGGCCCCCATCGGGCCAGGTCCCATCGGACCGGGTCCCGACGGACTGCCGAACCGCGGGCTGTTGAACTGAAAGCCCTTCTCCATCCCCGGAGCGGCGGCCGGGTACTGGTACGCGGACGTGTTGGCTGCCCCGCGCGCCACCTCCGGGAAGACGCCCCACGGGCTGAAGTAGTTGATCTTCTTGCCGGTGACGCGGTCGGCGAACGCCCTGGGGTAGCTCTTCAGCGGGACCGGCGTGGGGCGGCCCGCCAGAACCTCAAGCCCGCCGCCCCCCATTGGCGCTTCCCCGCCCATCGGCATCGGACCCGGGCCGGGCGCGCCGCCCTTGCCCATCGGCCCCGGGATCGGGATGAACCGGCCCGCGCCGCCCGGCGGGGTCTCGCCGCCCGCCGCGGCTGCCGTTGGGCCACGGACCACGATCCCCTCGAGCGCCACCTCCGGGTACTTGCCGTAGGGCAGCCGCGGCAGGGGCGTGGCCCCGCCGTTGACCGCGAGAACATGGCTGAGGGAGTAGACGGTCTCCTGATCGTAGACCGCCTCGCCCAGCACCTTCTTGACCGGATCGATGGCGGTGATGTTCCCGTCCTTGTCCTGGAAGTAGACCTTCTCGAATTCGCTGACCTTCCCGTCCGGGCCGAACGCCCGGCGGCGGACCAGCAGCCCGGCGAAGGTCGGCATCAGGCCGCGCAGGTACACGTCCTGGACCCTGTCCAGCCGCAGCGCCTTGCGGTACTGCTCCATCTGGTCGAGGTACGGGAAGGTGGCGTGAACGAGGATCAGGTGCTCCGTCCCGACGTACTCGACCGGCGGCAGGCCGGCGCGGGCTCCCTTGTTCGCGTCCGTCTCCAGCGCCCAGATCTTCTGGTCCCGCTGAGAGATGTCGTACCGGCTGAACCCGCTAACGATGGCATCGATCTGCAGGAACTTGCCCTTGCCGCTCCGATCCGCCACGTCGATCGGCAGGATGGTCGGGTTGCGCTTGCGGTTGTCGCCCGCCAGGTTCGCGTCGTACCAGGAGCTGCCGGCCACGAACGTGCTACCGGGCGTGTTGAGGGTCCAGGCGATCTTCTCCTCGGCGTCCTTCTTCGGCGCCGGCGGCGGGGAGCTGCCATCCGGCGGCGGTTCCTCCGTCGGAGCGGCCGTTTCCGTCCCCGGGTCGGCGCTGTCGAGTTTCCGCTTGAGGGTGACGGCGTCTTCCTTGATGTCCCCTGCCCGGGAGCCGGACCCGAAGACGCTCACCAGGCCGATGCCGAGGAGGAGCAGCGCGAGGAACCCGGCTACCCCCACTGCGACATATTCCACCTTCTCGCGGAGGAGTTGCTTGATCCGCTGCGTATCGACCTTGAACCTGGCCATGTGGTTATCCCCTGAAGGATCGGGCGAGAAGCCCGCCCCCTTCGCGAAACGGCGAGGGGGGCGGGGAGGAGTTATCTGCTACCCGGTCCGGGAGTAGCTGCCTGCTTTCCCTCTCTCCCACCAGGGGAGAGGGGGAAAGACAAACGGGACCGGCTGCCCCGGATCGGGTCACGGGGTCGCGGCCGGCGGCGCCTCGGTCGGCGGCGCCGGGACATTCTTGCGGGCCGGATATCGCTCGTACAGGGACCCGACCCCGTAAATCACCAGCGCCACGTTCGACTCCTGCTCGTCGCTGCCCGTCGCCTGCGCGCCGGGGGCGTAGGGGTCGCCGGGCATGGTCCCCTCGCCCATCGGTCCCGGCCCCATCGGGTAGCCGCCCGGCCCGGGCGGAGGCGGAGCCGGGTAACCGCCGCTGGGGGAGCCCATCGGGCCGGGGAAGCCCATCGGCCCGGGGGAGCCCATCGGCCCGGGGTAGCCTTCCCCGCCCGCGAACTGGCCGGTGGTATTGCTGTCGGGCCGGACCGTCGTCGGGTAGCGGTGCATCAGCACCTGGGTCGTCAGGAACCGCAGCGGCGAGTCGGCGAAGGCCGTCTGCACGCGCGCCACATGCATCTGGTCCACGATCAGGGCCAGGCCGACCGGGACGCGCCGCGCCTGCGGCGTCACGTCCGCGTAGCGGTTGCGCACCAGGCCGTTCGGCGTCAGGATGGCCCCGCGCTGCGGCCCGCCGACCCCGCCCGGTCCGCCCGGGAGTCCTCCGCCCATCGGCCCGGGTCCGGGAGCCTCCCCCATCGGCATCTCGCCAGTAGTGCTGGCGTCCGGCGCCGCGGCGGGCAGTTCCTTGAGCGGCTTCAGGAGCTTGACCGACGTCCGGTGCGACTGAGCCCACCCGTCCCCGGCGGCGGTTCCGATCGCGATCTGATCGATCCGCTTGATGGCTGCCGTCTCCCACGTCAGCACCTGCCGGACCGCGAAGAGACCCTCCGGCCGGTAGCCGCCCTTCAGGTCGAATGTCTGCTCGAAGGTGTCCTTCTTGCTCCCCTTCGGCTGCAGCGGTTCGCCGTCAAAGCGATCCAGCAATACCAGCGGGGCGTCCTTCTGCACCTGCACCATGAAGCGCGGATCGAGCCGCTGCACCCGGTCGAGCAGATTCGTGATCTTCGCGTGGACCTTGGTGTCTTTCAGACTCAGTTCCATCTGCCAGTACGGGTTGCGGAACACCCCGGGAATCGCCTTGCCCTTCGCGTCCTTGACCGGCTCGAAGTTCGCGACGTAGTCGTTCGCCTTCTTGACCAGGCGGAACAGCTCGCGCTGAATCCAGAGATCCTCCTGGGCGATCCACACGCCGTCGGAGATGTCGAGCCCCTCCCGCTTCCACTCCTTGACGTAGCGGAAGAATTTGTTCGCGCCCGTGCCGAAGACGCCTCCCGCCTCGCCCATCGGCCCCGGCATGGGCATGGGCACAGGCGCGCCCGGCCCGGGAGATCCGGCCTCGCCGGGCATACCCGCGGTTCCGGTCACCTGGGCGGGCAGCGGGAGCTTGTTCTTGTCGTACAGCCAGCCCTTGAACTGCACCAGCACGCCGCCCATCTCGTTGAGCGGCTGGGCCTCCTTGAGGATGTCCTTGAGCTGGGTCTCGTACGTGTTGGCGAACGTGGTCTGCTGCGCCTGGGTGAGCCGGTCGTTGAAGTACATGCCCTTCTGGTACGTCACCGCCACCGCCGCGCCCTTGAGAACGTCCAGGTCAGCGAACACCGGCGAGCGATCCTTCGGCGTCCTGTCCTCCGGCAGCGTCACCTTGACATAGGGCGTGTGGCGGAACACGCGCACTGCCGGCTTCTTCGGATCCTTGGGATCGCGGCCCCTGACCTCGATCGACTCCGGGGCCGTGCGCGTGATGACGCCGTGGAACTTGCCGGTCGGACCGTTGGCCTCCTCCGCGGGCTTCGGCTCGTCGGGCGGCAGGGTGGCGTCCTTGCCGAGCGGGGTGACCTCCAGGGCGAAGTAACCCTTCGTGAACTCGAACTCCTGCTCCAGTCCGGCCGGGAACGTTATCAGCTTCTTCTGTGCCTGGTAGGCGTCGCGCCAGACCTCGTCCTCGCGGGCCTTCTCCTTTTTGGCCTTCACCAGGGCGACATCGACGAACTTTTGGTTCTTCGGATCGGTGTACTTCTTGAACGTGTCCCACTCGGTCTCCACCTTCTTGCGGGCCTCGGCGGTGGTTCCGGGAACGATGAAGAACTGCAGGAAGATGGCGACCAGGACGAAGAACAGGCTGCCGGCGAACGCCAGCCAGAACTTGTGCTTGAGTGCGAACTCTTTATCGAGTTTCATACCGGGTTGACCTCTTCGGGGGTATGCGGGGTCGTCCCTCCGCTC
>JADLBT010000231.1 GCA_020847555.1 Gemmataceae bacterium | reverse complement strand
TCCTGGACGCGCCCTTAGTCTGTCGTGTGACGGCAAAGGAGGAGTCGGATGAGGCAGAGGATTTTGACGACAACGGTTGTGGCGCTCTCTCTGGCCTGCACCCGGCCGGCCTCGGCGGAGTTCATCGATCTGGCCGGCGCGTGGAACGGAAGTAGCTTCCTTCCTTACTTCGGCGTCCCCGGTAGGCACACGGGCGCCGCGAAGGTCTTCGGGCAGACTTTCACGGTCGAGGCGCCGGCCACCGTCTTGGACAGTTTCTCCTTCCGCCTGCGCCACCAGGACGGCGCCGACATCCACTTCGCCGGATACATAATGGAGTGGAACAGCAAGACGGAGCGATTGGTCGGCCCGATCCTCTACCAGAGCACGATGCGCACCCTCACGGCGGAGAGCAAGGGCTACCAGACGCTCGAGTTTGAACCCGGCGCCCCCTTGGCCCCCGGCAAGCAGTACGCCGCCCTCATCAGCACGGCTGGGTATGACGGCGGCCCGGCCGGCCGGGCCAGGGCCGCGGCCACTCTGGGGAACGTCTACTCAGGTGGGGTGATGATTACCGATTGGCGGTTTGGGAGTCCAAGCCCGTTCGGCAGGATCGCGGGGAACTCCATCTGGGACACGGCCTTCACGGCGACATTCTCCAGGCCGAACGTCGTCCCAACGACGGTGCCGGAACCCGGCACCCTCGCGATGGCGACCATCGGCGCATTCGGCCTCGTGGGTTGGGCGTGCAGGCGCACGGCGCGAGGGCGGCGGGATAAAATGCGACGGTGAGCGCAGACGTGCGGAAAGGGGACGCATCTATTTCTGGAGGGCTGAAGCAGGACTATAGATGCGTCCCTTTCCACGCCGGTCCGATTGGCCCAGGTCTGGGCCGGTCACTGCCAGTCTTCCAGCGGTAGTCCCGGAACCCGGCTGAATTCCGACGTATTGTGCGTCACCAGCGTCAGCCCGTTGGCCAGGGCGATGGCCGCAATCATCAGGTCGTTGGGTCCGATCAGTTGGCCCAGGCCTGCCAGGTAGGCCCGCAACGTGCCGTACGCCTCGGCGGCTGGCACGTCGAACGGCAGGCACGGGAACTGCGCCCGCAAGCCGGCGAGCAGCGCCCGGTTCGCGGCCTCGTGGGCCGGGCCACTGCGGACGGCTCCGTACAGCAATTCGGCCAGAACCACCGAACACAGGGCAACGCTGCCCGGCGGCGCTGCCAGCAACTTCGCGGTCACCGTGGAGGCCGGCCCACGCCGCAGGTGATCCACGAAGGCGTTGGTGTCGAGCAGGTGCGTCACGAAAGCGGCTCCCGCTCCTCATAGTCGCCTTGCAGCGGGCGCTCAAAGTCCCCTCGCCACTGGCCCGCCGTCGCCAGCACAGCCCGCCGCCACTCTTCCGCAGTCGGCATCGGACCAACGACCGGCTCGACCGTTACGCGCACTTCTTGATTGGCGTCCGCAGTTCCGACGGGCAACGTCAGGTGCAACACTCCGTCCGGCCCAACCTTCGAGGTCACCACAATTCGAGTCATGAGGACGCCTCCTTACTCACTTGACGGCAACCTCCTCCCGCGGGTTGCACGCCAAAGAGCCTGTCAGGGCTCGCCCTCTTTCTGCGCGTGCCGCCCAACCGATACCCCCTTGATCTTACCGCCTGCCCGCCCTCAGGGCCGGAACAACCGCTCCACGCGCAAACCGAAGCCGGGCAGGACATCCTCCCCTGGCAACTCATCCGCCTCACCCAGCTGCCGCCCCGAGCCGTCCGCCCGCACCACCCGCACGCACCGGCTCCTGGGGTAGATGACCCAGATCAGCGGCACCCTGGCGCGCAGGTAGTCCTGGATGCGCGCCTCGATTTCCTCGGCCAGATCGTTGGGCGAAACCACCTCGACCGCCAGGTCCGGGGGGATCAGCAGGTGACCGTCCGGCAGCTCGTCGTTGGGCAGTCGGTCCCGACGAACGAAGGAGACGTCGGGATAGCGCACCAACTTCGGCGCGTGCGGAAAGATCTTGTAGCCCCCATCCGCGCCCATCACGAAGCCGGCCTGCTGAGCCTCGGCGTAAACGTCCAGGTGTCTGATCAGGATCGCGCCGATGCGACTGGATTTGATGCCCATCTTTCGCTCCACCCACTGGCCATCTACCAGCTCATAGCGCTTGTCCTCGTCGGGCGGGCAGACCTCGGGTGAGGTGGGGGGCGCGTCAAGGGAAGCCACGGGGTTCATCGCTGGTCCTCCAGGGCGCGGGCGGAACCCCCTGCGGGGAACCGGGGGCACAACCGCATTATACCTCGGCCGCCGGAACCGGGAACTTTCGGCCGGCATGCCGGCCGTGCCGGGCATCTTCGGACACCGGGACCGTTGGCCAGGGCCAGACCATCCTGCGTCGCCGACCGCGGCGAAGCCTCGTCCGTGCCGATTTCCGCCCGGATCGGTATGATGACGGAGCGTTGCGACGGCCAGCCCACCACTTACCGACAGCACCCTCATGAACCTCTTCGACCAATTCCAGAGCGGTCTACCCTACGCCGACTTCCTGGCGCGCTACGCCAACGAGGTGCAGAAGCAGCGCTGGCGCCAGGTCCACGAACAGGTGGCTCTCACCGCCTCTCAGCGCGAGCTGCTCGGTTCGTTCCGGCGCACGATGAACGTCCTGTGCCTGGCGGGCGCGTGGTGCGGCGACTGCATCAACCAGTGCCCACTCTTCGAGCACTTCGCCGCCGCCACACCTGTCCTTACCGTTCGCTACCTCGACCGGGACGACCACGCCGCCGTGCAGCAGGAGTTGCAGATCAACGGCGGCAACCGCGTTCCCGTCGTCGTCTTCTTCAGCGAGGACGGGCAGGAGGTGGGGCGCTACGGCGAGCGGACGCTGAGCAAGTACCGCCAGCTGATGCGCGACCAGGCGGGCGACTCGTGCCCGACCGGCCTGGTCCTGCCCGGCGACCCGCTGCTCACCCTGGTCGCACAGGACTGGCTCAACGAGTTCGAGCGCGTGCAGTGGCTGCTGCGCCTCTCGCCGCGCCTGCGTCAACGCCACGGCGACTGACCCACCGCCAACGCCCAGTGCAGGGTCAAGGGGGATCGCGTGCCAAGGGTTTGTGTAAAGTCCACGGGTGGCGTCGCGTGGGCCAGGTGCTGGAGATTTCCTCCACGGGACGCCACCCGTGGGCTTTACGGTCTTTCCCTGGCCCCTGATCCCTCATCCACCCATGCCTGACCCGAAGCCATCGCCGCTGGGCGAGAGCGCGCCGCTGGTCCCGCCGCTGTATCAGTCGTCGGTCTACACCCTGCCGGACCTGGACGCGCTGGACCGCATCATGAACGCGGAGTCCCCGGGCTTCATCTATGCCCGGGACGGCCATCCAAACGCGCGCCGCCTGGCCGAGCAGCTCGCCGCCAGCGAGCGGGCCGACTGGGCGGTGGTCTGCGGTTCCGGGATGGGGGCGATCAGCGCCATCCTGCTCGCGACAGTCCAGCAGGGCGACCGCATCGTTGCCAGCAACCGGCTCTACGGCCGTACCACGCAGCTGCTTGACCAGGAGCTGGGCCGGTTCGGAGTGAAGACGACGTTCGTGGACTGCGGCGACCTGGACGCGGTCCGGGCGGCGCTGGCCGTGCCGGCGAAGGTGCTGTTCGTCGAGACGATGTCGAACCCGCTGCTGCGCCTGGTGGATGTCCCGGCCCTGGCCGACGTGGCGCGAGAGCGCGGCTGCCTGCTGGTCGTGGACAACACGTTCGCGACGCCGGCCCTGACGCGGCCGGTGGAACTCGGCGCAGAGGTGGTGATGGAGAGCCTGACGA
Source organism: Gemmataceae bacterium (assembly GCA_020847555.1). Next base: position 22,358 of record JADLBT010000231.1, on the reverse strand, counting down.
AGATGATCGGCGGGCACAGCGACGTGACGCTGGGGATGGTCGCTGGCAAGGGTGATCTGCTCCCGCAGGTGAGCGCGGCAGTAAGCATCTGGGGGCTGGCGTCCAATCCGTTCGACTGCTGGCTGGCGGAGCGCGGGCTCGGCACACTGCCGCTGCGCATGCGGGCGGCCTCGGCGAATGCGGCGGCGCTGGCGGACTGGCTGGCGAGCCAGCCGGCGGTCAGCCAGGTGATCTACCCGGGCCGGCCGGACCATCCCGATCACGAGTTGGCGAAGCGCCTGCTCACCGGCAGGTGCGGGAACATGCTGTGCTTCGAGTTGAAAGGGGGGCGCGACGCGGTCAACCAGTTCATGCGCCGCGCGGCCGGCATCCCGTTCAGTCCGTCGCTGGGCAACGTGACGACGACGCTCAGCCACCCGGCCACGACCTCGCACCGCTACGTCAGCCTCGCCGAGCGCCGCCGGCAGGGGATCGGCGACGGGCTGATCCGGCTGTCGGTGGGGGTGGAGGATCTCAGGAGCATTCAGGAGGAGATGCGCAAGGGGCTGGCGTGACCGGCGATGGCTAAACCTGCTGCTCGCTTCGCGCTGGCGGACCAGACCCGACGAGCCGGCAGCGTCAGCGGCGTCACATTTGGTCCGCCAGCGCTTACGGATTCGAGGTGAGGTTGAACTTGAGGTCGGGAGAGCCTCCCTCTTTGATGGTCGTGCGGAGCTGGCTCTCGGTGTTGTACCGAGCCGGCAGAATGTTCACCTTGTTCGGCTCCGTCGGCGCAGCTTCGCCTTCCATCTTCACGGCCGGCGCAACCTTGTAGGAGAGGATTTCCACCTTCCGCTCGCCCAGTTCCACGGTCCCCTCGAACTTCCCGTCCTTGATCGGCAGCGCTTCGGGCGCCTTGCCGGGCGTCGCAAAGATGATCTGCCCATCCTTGAGCGGCTTCTTGTCCAGCGTCACCGTCCCGCGAACGGAAGCCTTCGGCGTCTCTTTTGAACACCCAACCAGTAGCACCATGCCGAGCACAGCCACGGTGCGGAACAACCGAGCCATCGACGTTCTCCTTTGAGCGCGGCCGGCCCTCCTCCAGGCGCCTCGGTAACCGACCCACCGGAGCGACCTGGAAGTTGCCGTCCTGCGCATTCGGGCGGGCAGCGGAGGGTGAGAGACCCGGGCCGACTCGATATCGGCCCGGGCTGCGGACACCTGTACCCGTTCAATTATCCGAGGAGACAGGGAACCCGTCGTCCCGGGTGGCGAGCTTGCCCAGGACGTCCAGGGTCGTGCTGTCAGTCAGATACCGCACGGAACCATCGCAGAACGCCACGTTGACGCCGCCGGTGTGCGCCGAGTTCAGCGGCGTGGCAGGACTGCTGTAAACGCAGATGCCGAAGGTGGGCGAGCAGTTGCCGTTCGGGGTGGGAACGCTGGGGAAGATCTTGGTGTTGATGGCGTACTTGATCACCGTCGAGCCGAACCCCCGACCGTCTCCCGGAGAACTCGGGGGAACGCCGATGGTGTTCTGCCCGATCGCCCACCCGTGGTAGGAGGTGGCGTTCCAGGTAACCATCGTCGGCGTCGTGCCGATGATGAACGAATCGGATTGCTCCGAAACCAGGATGACATTGCTCGAGCCGTCCTGCATGCCGGCGAGCTTCACGGCCCCGTTCGGGATGAGCGCCCCGCCGCCAAACTGGAGGCCGCCGCCGTTACCGGTGCCAGCGTTGGCGTAGCGCCGGGAGTCATTCCAGCCGATGATCGTGCCGTTCTCGGCTCCACTGATGCCGACGTAGTCCGACGTCATGATGAAGGCGACACCATTAGCACGGGAGACGCAATTTTCCGGAATGTTACTGGAAGGGCAGCGGTACACCGGGATTTTCACATTGTTCAGCACATCAGAGCACCTCGGCACGCCCAGGGTGCCGAGGCTCCCGGACCAGCCCGGCTGGACCGTGTTGGCGGTGGTCATGAACGGCGTGAGCTGGTTGTAAAGAGGGCCTTGCTCGAGGTAGGGCAGCAGCCACACCCGCCAGGAGAAGCCCCAGCTACTCCCGCCAACAGGCCCAAAGCCGAGGTTCGGATGATTCGACGCGCCCGAGGGCGGCAGCTTACCCTTCCCTTTCCCATCGACGTAGCTGTGGGCGGCCAGACCAATCTGTTTCATGTTGTTCTGGCAGGTGGCACGGTTGGCGGCCTCGCGGACCTTTTGTACCGCGGGGAGGAGGAGACCGATGAGGATGGCGATGATCGCAATCACCACCAACAACTCAATCAGGGTGAACCCCGAACGGACGGACCCCGAGCGAATCCGTGTGCTCATAACGCGGATCTCCTGGAGTGAAACGAACGAGATGACAAATGCCGACAACTGGAAACAATACCGCGCTGCCGGACTGAATTGCTACAACAACTTTATGAAAAGTTGATTATATGTTAAGGAAAGATGAATCGGCACGGTCCGGTGCCTGCCCGGTTTGCTGCACCAAACGCCCTGACGCCGACGAGCCGGAAACGTCAGCGACGGCTCTGTCCAAGCTGCCGTCGCTGACGCTTCCGGCTCGTCGCGTTTGCTCCGCCAGTCCTTGGCCCGGTCAAGCCCCACCCTTGGGGCCGCGGGACGGCGTCATCGGCGCCGGCATCGGCGGGGCGGTGGCCGGGCCAACCACCGGGCCGGGCATCGGTCCGCCGCCGCCGGGGTTAAACACCACGCCCGGCGGGCGGGTTTTCTTCCACAGCACGACCTCGTGCTGCAGCACCTCGACCGCCTTCTCCAGCTGCCGGTCCACGCCCCGGGCCAACTCGTCCGGGTGCGGGTCCACCACGAAGTCGGGAACCACGCCTTCACGCTCCATGTTCACGCCCTTCGACGTGAACACGCCGGTCCGCGGCACCATGAACAGCGAGCCGTCGATCAGCCGCATCCGCCCGGTGCCGATGACGTGTGCCCCGGTCGGCTGGCCGATCAGCTTGCCCAGACCGAGCGTCCGGAAGGCGTGCGGGAAGATCTCCGCGTCGCTGTAGGAGCGGTTGTTGATGAGCAGCACCAGCGGCTTGTTCCAGCGCCGGTCGGTCGAGCGCAGCACCGAACCAACGCCGCCGTGCCGCTGCAAGAAGAACGTGTGGTCCTTCCCGCCGAGGTAGTTCAACACCCGGTCGTGCGTGAACCCGCCGCTGTTGTAGCGGACGTCGAGTACGATCGCTTCCTTGTCGGTGTTGTCCGAGTACAGCGCCCGCAGGAACGAGTCGAGCCCGGTCTCGTCCATGCTCGGGATGTGGATGTAGCCCAGCTTGCCCTTGCTCAGCTCGGCCACCTTCTTCGCGTTGCCGTCGATCCAGCGCTGGTACATCAGCGGCCGCAGCTGCACCCGGTTGACGACAACCAGCTCGACGCGCCGCTTCGCCTTGTCGCCCGGCTTGCTAACGACCTGCACGACCACCGTCTCGCCCGCCCTGTCGTTCAGGATAGAGGCCAACGCCGTCTTCTCGGTCAGCGGGGTGCGGTCGATGCTCTCGAGGATGTCGCCGGCTTTGAGGTTCAGCCCGCGCCGGTCGGCCGGGCCGCCCTTGAGGATCTCGGCGACCTTCAGACCCGGTCCGCGGTAGTGCTCATCGAACAGCAGGCCCAGATCGGCCGTCTGCTGCTCCGGCACCGAGGATGGGCCGACGATGCCCAGGTGCGAGGCGTTCAGCTCGCCGAGCATCAGGCCGATCAGCGCGTACAGATCCTCCTTCATCGCGACGTGAGCGACCAGCGGCCGATACCGCGCGCGGACCCCGCGCCAGTCAACCCCGTGGAAGTTGACGTCGTAGAAATTCTCGTTGAGCAGCCGCCACGCCTGGTCGAACACCTCGGCGAAGTCCTTATCGCGATGCACCGTCATGCGCGCCTCGAACGGGACGAGCGCCGGCGTGCCGGCATTCGGGCCGGAACTGGCGCCGGTCAGGGCGCTGGTCATGCGGATCGACCCCTTGCTGTCGCGGAAGTACAGCAGGCTGGACAGCACGCCGCGCGACCACTGGATCTGCGTCGGCTTCAGGCCGCCGGTCGTCAGCTTCGTCAGGCTCTTGCCGTCGGTCCCGGCAACCCACAGATCGTCGCTCTGGGACGAGCGGAAGGCGACCTTCGCCCCGTCGCCGGAAATGGCGCCCTCCGCGACCGAAATCGGAGCCGGCTGCCGGACCCGGCGGTGGATGTCTTCCCAGTCGATCTCCTTGCTCGCGGGCGCGCCGGACACGGCCGGCTTCTGGAGCGACAGGACGTACAGGCTCTGCGACGACCCGCCGCGCCGCTCGCTCAGGAACGCCAGCTTGTTGCCGGTCCGGCTCCAGGTCACGCCCGCGTTGTAGGTCGCGTACCGGGTCACGTTGCGCGCCGGGTCGGCGGCGGTCGCGCCGGTCGCCGGGACGATGTACAGCTCGCTCGCCCACGAGCCGTCCATGCGCGCGTACGCGAGCCACTTCGAGTCCGGGGACCACTCGTAGTCGATCACCGTGCTCTCGTTGACGACCACGCGCACGTCGCTGCCGTCCGGCTTCATGGTGACGAGTTTGCCGGCCCGCAGGAAGCTGAGGCGCTTGCCGTCCGGTGAGAAGTTCAGGCCGATCTCGGCCTCGGGCGTGCGTGTCAGCTGCTTGACCTTGAACAGGTGTGCCTTGACCAGCTGCGGATGTTCCGGGTCGTCGGACTCGAGCAGATAAACGTCCTCCTGCCCCTGGCGGTCGGACAGGAAGATCAGGTGCTTCGCGTCGGGCGACCAGGCAACCCCGTGGTCGTTGGCCGGGTGATCGGTCAGGCGGCGAGCCTTCCCGCCGCCGCGCGGGATGAGGAAGATCTCGCCGTGGACGACGAAGGCGAGGTAGCGGTCGTCGGGCGACGGGGCGAACTCGGTCGCGCCGGAGTCCTTGATGGTGACGGTGCGTTCCGGGTTGGTCTTGTCGTCGGCGTGGACCTCGATAACGAGCTTGCGCGGCGGCCCGCCCCTCGTCGAGACGAGCCACAGGTCGGCGCCGCACTCGTAGACGATCCACTCGCCGCCGGCGCTGATGCGGGCGTTGCGGACCGATTCGTCCTTGTGGTCGGTGACGAGCGTGGGGCGTGTACCGGCCTGGACGGCGCGGATGCCGTCAGGGGACAGTTCCATGCGGACGATGTTGGCCGCGCCGCCGAGGCTGCTCCAGCAGTCGGAGACGTAGTACAGCGACCGGCCATCGGCCGACCACATCGGCGCTCCGTCGTGTCCGGCGAAGGTGGTCACCCGGGCGTTGGCGGTCCCGTCGGCACGGCTCATCCAGATGTCGTTATTGGAAGAACCGCGATACCCGCGGCGGTACGCCACGCCGGGGCCGCGGACGTAGGCGATGCGGCTGCCGTCAGGGGAGAAGGAGCCGTCCCGCCCTTCGTGGGCGCTGACGCGGGCAGCCCGGCCGCCGGCAACCGGGATCGTGTACAACTCGCGGACGGGCGGGAAGTCGTTGCTGCGCGTCGAGGTAAACAGGATCTGCTTGCCGTCGGGGGACCACCCGCAGACCAGGTCGTCGGCCGAGTCCACCGTCAGCCGGGTGGGGCGGCCGCCGTGGACCGGAACGACGAAGACGTCGTAGGAGCCGTGGCGGTTCGACGAGAAGGCGAGGCGGCGCCCGTCGGGGCTGAAGACCGGGTTGAATTCGTGCTTCTCGTGCATGGTGACGGGACGGGCGACGCCGCCGATCGCATCGACCGTCCAGATGTCGCCGAGGTAGCTGAAGGCGACGAGTTTGCCGTCCGGGGCGACGTCCGGGGTGCGCGCGAACCGGATCGGTTCCTGGGTCTGCGCGGAGATGGAGGAGGCGGTCCAGCAAGCGACCAGGGCGGCCAGCAAGGGGATGCGTACGCGGGTCATGACGCAAATCCTGGTGAGAAGAAACCGTCGAAGGCAGGGGGGTGGACACGAACAACCGGCTGCGGGTTACCCGAAGAGTAGACGACCGCTTCACGAAACGGTCACGGTAACTTCAATGTCACCTGATAGTTTAACAAGGCCGGGCGAGGATTGCAAAAGTGAAGCGGGGGAAAGCCGCGAAACGCGCGCCCGCCGGTGCCGTGAGTGCGGGCGGGGGCGAACTTCGGCGGCCCCGGCGTCGCGGCCCGAATCTGCTTGCAATCGCGCTTCCCCCCCCGCACCATAAAGCGGCAGCCAACGTCGCCCGCCATACGAGGTGTCAACGTCATGTCACTGAGGCCCATTGCGGTCCTGCTCTTCTCCCTCATCGCGGCCTGGTCCCTGCCGGCTGGCCGCGCTGGCGGCGTCCAGGATCTGCCACGCTACGTCCGCGCGAACTACACCCGCACCGACCACCGCGTCCCGATGCGCGACGGCGTCCGCCTTTACACGGTCGTTTACGCTCCGAAGGACACAAGCCGCGCCTACCCGATTCTGATGATGCGCACCCCGTACAGCGTCGCCCCTTACGACCAGGATCAGTACCGGCTCCCGCTCGGCCCGAACCGGCACTTCGCCAAGGAGGGGTACATCTTCGTCTACCAGGACGTGCGCGGCTGCTACCTGTCCGAGGGGCAGTTCGAGAACATGCGCCCGCACCTGCGCACGCGGAAGACCGGGCGGGACATCGACGAGAGCACCGACACCCACGACACCATCGACTGGCTGCTGAAGCACGTTCCCGGCCACAACGGCAAGGTCGGCCTGTGGGGCATCTCGTATCCCGGCTTCTACGCCGCCGCCGGCATGATCGACGCCCACCCGGCCCTCAAGGCCGTCTCGCCGCAGGCGCCGATCGCCGACTGGTTCTTCGACGACTTCCACCACCACGGCACCGTCTTCCTGCCGCACACGTTCAACTTCTTTGCCAACTTCGGCCAGCCGCGCCCGGAGCCGACGACCCGGCGCGCCCGGCCGTTCGAGTACGGTACGCCGGACGGCTATCAGTTCTTCCTCGACCTCGGCCCGCTGAAGAACGTCAACGAGCGCCACTTCCGGGACCGGATCGGGTTTTGGAACCGCATGATCGAGCACCCGAACTACGACGAGTTCTGGCAGGCGCGCAATCTCCTGCCGCACCTCCGCAACGTGGCCCCGGCCGTGATGACGGTCGGCGGATGGTACGACGCGGAGGATCTGTACGGCATCTTCCACACGTACCAGGCGGTCGAGAAGCAGAACCCCGGGATCGTCAACACCCTCGTCGTCGGTCCGTGGCCCCACGGCGGGTGGTCGCGCGGCGAGGGGCGCCGGCTGGGCAACATCGACTTCGGCGCCCCGACCACCCATTACTTCCAGCAGCACGTCGAGTTGCCGTTCTTCAACCACCACCTCAAGGGCAAGGGCGCGTGCGGGTTGCCGGAGGCGTTCGTCTTCGAGGTCGGCCCGAACCGCTGGCGCAAGTTCGACCGCTGGCCGCCGCGCGGCGTGCAGAAGAAATCGCTGTACCTGCACCCGGGCGGGCGCCTCGCATTCGACCCGCCGGCAGCGGCGAAGGACGCTTATGACGAGTACGTCAGCGATCCGGCCCGCCCGGTCCCGTTCACCGAGGCGATCGCGACCGGCATGACGATCGAGTACATGACCGACGACCAGCGGTTCGCGTCGCGGCGCCCGGACGTGCTCGTTTACCAGACGGCCGTGCTGCGGGAGGACGTGACTTTGGCCGGACCGATGCGGGCCGACCTGCGCGTTGCGACGTCCGGGACCGATTCCGACTGGATGGTGAAGGTGATCGACGTCTTCCCGGACGACGCCCCGGACACGCCGGCGACGGCGCCGGGGCGGCGCATGGGCGGATACCAGATGATGGTGCGCAGCGAGGCGATGCGCGGCCGGTTCCGCAACAGCTACGCGAAGCCGGAGCCGTTCGTGCCGAACGAGGCGGCGCGGGTGGGGGTGCCGCTGCAGGACGTGCTGCACACCTTCCGCAAGGGGCACCGGATCATGGTGCAGATCCACAGCACATGGTTCCCGCTGGTGGGCCGCAACCCGCAGAAGTACGTGCCGAACATTTTCCTGGCCGAGCCGCAAGACTTCGTTCGCGCCACGCAGCGCGTCTATCGGTCGCGTCAGCTGCCGACGCGGATCGAGGTGGGGATGTTGCCGGCGGCTGCGGAGTAGGAGGGCGAGCCTCTCCTCTCCCCTCTCCCCTCGTGGGAGAGGGGCAGGGGGGAGAACTCGACCACTCGCGCAGGGCGCGACTCAGGCGCTCCGCCGCAGGCGCCGCTGTTCGGCCTCGCGCAGGGCGCAGCGCCGCTCCGGGGCCGTCTTCTCGTGGATGTCGCGTACCAGCACCGCGTGGACCTCCGTGAACGTCGCCCTGCGCCGCCGCATCACCTCGCTCGCGGTCTGCACCAGTGCCGCGATGTCGTCCGCCGCGCGCAGTTCCCCGTTCCACCAGGCGGTGAACGGCGGGATGTACTTCGGCACCAGGCCGCCGGACGGCAGCAGGTTGCAGAAACACCCGACGTTCGACCCGGTGTTGAGGAGCGTCCCCAGGCCGGTCTTCGTGTGGTCGCCGACGTAGCACCCGACCTTCGTTAACCCGGTCTGCACCGGCCGCCCACCGAGTACCACCGTCACCGGGCCGTAGTCGTTGCGCAGGTCGCTGTTGTGTGTCCCGGCGCCGAGGTTGACCCACTCGCCCAGGTAGCTGTGGCCGAGGAACCCGTCGTGGTACTTGTTGGTGTGGCCGTGCAGGATGCTCGCCTCGACCTCGCCACCGACCCGACACCTCGGTCCGATGGTCGTGCCGGCCCGTACCTTCGCGCCCAGGACGTGCGCACCCGACCCGACGTAACACGGTCCCTCCAGCCGGGTGAACGAGGCGACGACGGCGTCGCGGGCGATCCGCACCGGGCCGTTCGCCGTATCGACGACCACCAGGGGCTCGACCCGCGCACCCGGATCGACGTGCAGCCAGTCCTTCCGGCCGACCACGACGACCTCGCGCGGGCAGGGGGGAGAAGCTGCCGACGTGGTCCGGTCGCAGTCGTGGCACAGCTGCGCCGGGTTGTGCTCCACGAGATCCCACGGGTAGTCGATCATCGTGCCGGCCGCCGACCGGCGCGGGAGCGCTCGCTTCCAGTCCTCCAGGCGGTCTTCCAGGTTCTCGAACGCACAGCCGGCGAGCAGTTCCGGGCCGACGACGATGTAGGCGACGGTATCGCCGACCGTCGCGAGGCACGGGCGGTCGCACCGCGGAGGGCTGCCGACCGGCGGCAGCCAGCGGGCGTTCACCAGGACGGTCGGCCCCACCCGCAGTCGGTCGGAGTCGTTGACGGCAACGCCTGGGTGGTGCAGCCGGCAGAGGTCGGCGAGATAAGGTCGGACGAGCGCCGCCGCGAAGGTCGCGCCGAAGTGGCGAACCTGGCGGGTGCCCAGGGTGATCGAGCCGCACACCAGGTCGAAGGCCGGCCGGGTAGTGGTCAGCGGTTCCAGCGCGGCGGCCGCCGCGTCCTCGAACAGGCACACGCGCATCGGTTGTCCCTCCAGCGTCCGTGCGGGGTGGGTCGCGCCGACAGATTGAAGGTGGCGATTATATCGCCCCGGCGGGAGACGTGCCTACCCCGAGTGGCCGGGGCGGCCAGGCGATGACGGCGCGGGAGGGAAAGAAAAGCGTTTGTGCCGGCGATGCACGGCGGTGCGCCTGTGCCCGGCGTGTCTTCCTTGCGCTCAGGGGGATAGGGATTTTCGCGGGCGGCGAGGAGAAGCCTTCACGGGCCGGTCCGCGGACGGGCATAATGGGAGCGTGAGGAATGCAACTCTGTCAGGACGACCGCTCCGGTCTGTAGCCCTTCGGAAGAGAAAGAGGCCCGTCATGCCCAGAGAAGCCAAGCTCGGGCTAGTGCTTGGTGTGGGGCTGGTGCTCGTGGTGGCGGTGATCTTCTTCCGCAAAGACGCCGCGCTCGCCCGGTCGGCTCAGGATCCGTCGGCCGTCGCCGCCCGCCCTCCCGGGGCGCTACCCGTGGCCCGCGGCGGCAGACGGCACGTCGTCAAGGATGGGGACACGCTCTTCGGCCTGGCGAACCACTACTACCACGACAGCACCCGCTTCGTCGAGTTGTTCCGGGCTAACCACGCTGTCCTGAAGACGCCGGAAAAACTGCCTGCGGGGGCGGTCCTGGTGATCCCGGAACTGGCCGCCGAGGGCCGCTGAGCGGGCAGCGCTGGGCGTCACGTCAGCTGCCACATCAGCATCTTGAGGCTGTCGCCGAGTTTCCGATTGACGCCCAGCGCCGCCGACGGCTCGTAGCCGCAATGCACCATGCAGTGTTCGCAGCGCGGGTCGTTGCCGTATCCGTACTCCTCCCACGGCGTGTTGTTCATCAGGTCCGCGAACGTCTCGTGGTGGGCGTCGGTGATCAGGTAGCACGGCCCCTTCCACCCCTTCACGTTGCGGGTCGGGTTGCCCCAGGCGGTGCAGGTCAGCTCGCGCTCGCCGCTCAGAAACTCCAGGTAGATCGGCGACGACGCCATCCGGTACTTGCGCAGCAGCCCCCTCGCCTCCTGGAACTTGGCGCGCACGTCGGCGCGCGTCATGAAGATCTCGGCCGCTCCTTCCGGGTTCGTCTCGTGGACCGCCGTGTAGCCGTAGGCGGGCGAGAGCATGAACCCGTCCACGCCGAGGCGGGTCAGGTAGGCAAACAGGGCATCGACCTCGTTCAGATCGGTGTCCTTGAAGATGGTCGTGTTCGTACAGACGAGGAACCCGGCCTGCTTCGCGGCCCTGATTCCGTCCACGGCAGCCCGGAAGACGCCGGCACGCTCGACGGCCCGGTCGTGTACCTCCTCCAGTCCGTCGAGGTGGACGTTGAAGAAGAAGCGCGACGTGGCCTTGAACTCGTGCAGTCGCTTCTGAATGAACATGCCGTTGGTACACAGGTAGATGTGCTTGCGACGTTTGAGGATGCCGCGGACCAGGCGGCCGATCTCGGGATAGATCATCGGCTCGCCGCCGCAGAGGCTGACGATCGGCGCGCCGCACTCGTCCACCGACGCCAGGCACTCGGCGACGCTCAGCCGCTGCTTGATGGTCGTCTCGTACTCGCGGATCCGGCCGCAGCCGGTGCAGGTCAGGTTGCAGGCGTGGAGCGGTTCAAGCATCAGGACCAGAGGGAAGCGTTTCTCCCTGGCGATCTTCTTTTTGGCGATGTAGCCCACCATCGATGTCGTCAAACTCAGCGGAAAGCGCATAACGGCTCCTTGTCGCAGCGTGGGAGTGGGGAGAGAAAGCCCACGGGTCGCGTCCCGTGGGTCGAGCGCCGGAGACTTGTCCCACGGGACGCGATCCGTGGGCTTTAACTCCCCACTCGCACTCCCCGCGCCCACTCAGGGCGGTCCGATCCTAACTGCGCAGCACCGCTTCGGTGCGTTGGGGGAACTGGCGGTTGTGCGGGCGGCCGTGAGCCGCTGCCCCATCGGTGGACACGGGAATGCCGTGCGCCTGGGCGTAGCGCGCCAGAGCCATGAGCGGGAAGTACAGCCGGTACAGGTGGTACTTCAGGTAGAACACCTTCGGAAACCCGGTGCCGGTGAACGGTTCCTCGTCCCAGTTCCCGTCCGGGCGCTGCGTGGCCAGCAGGTACGCGACGCCGGCCGCTGCCGTCCGGCCCGCGCCCGCGCCTGCGGCGAGCAGGCCGAGCAACGCCCAGGCCGTTTGCGACGCCGTCGGCGTACCCTGTCCGGCCAGGTTCGGGTCGTCGTAGCTGGCGCACGTCTCGCCCCAACCGCCGCACTCCTGCTGCACACTCTCGAGCCACGCGACGGCCCGGCGCACCAGCGGCCGGTTCATGTCATACCCGACCGCCTGCAGTCCAGCCAGCACCTGCCACGTCCCGTAGAGGTAGTTCACCCCCCACCGTCCGAGCCAGCAGCCACGCCGGTCCTGCGTCCGCTCGATGAACCCGACGGCCCGGTCCACCTCGTCCTGGCCGATGCGGTATCCATACTGCCCCAGCGCCTCCAGCACGCGCGCCGTGATGTCCGGACAGCTCGGGTCGAGCATGGCGTTGTGGTCCGCGAACGGCACCTTCGTCAGCACCTCGCGGTTGATGTCTCGGTCGAACGCCGCCCACCCGCCATCCGAGTTCTGCATCCCCAGCAGCCAGCGCACGCCGCGCTCGACCGCCGGGATGGGGAAGCACGTCTCCGCCGGGCGGCCGTTGGCGCTGGCCGCGCGCGCGCCGCTCGCCCAGGCGTTCCCGGTCCGCGCGAGCGCCATCAATGCCATCGCGGTGTCATCGGTGTCCGGGTAGAAGCCGTTGCGGTACTCGAAGAACCACCCGCCCGGTTCCAGGTCGGGGTTGAGCAGGCTCCAGTCGCCACGGCGGCGCACCTCCCGGGCAAGGAGCCACTGCACCCCGGCCCGCACCGCCGGGTGCCGGCCGCCGAGCCCGGCGATCCCCAGCGCGTTGAGCGTCAGGGCGGTGTCCCAGACCGGCGAGAAGCACGGCTGCAGCCGAACGGTGTCGCCCTCCTCGATGATCAAATCGTCGAGTTGCTTCAGCGCCCACCGCATCTCCGGCGTATCCGGTCCGTGGCCGAGGCAGTGCAGGCCGATGACCGTGTACACCATCGGCGGGAAGATGGCGCCGACGCCGTCGCTGTCCTCGAAGTGTTCGAGCAGCCAGTCGGCGGCGCGCCGGACCGCGGCCTCCCGCAGCGAGCGCGGCCCCCAGCGCTCGTACCACTTGACGAGTTGATCGACCACCAGGAAGAAGTTACCCCACGTCAGCAGGCGGCGCGTCGGCTGGGCCGGCCAGAGGGGAGTACGAGGGGCGTCGAGGAACAACTCGGCGATGCCGCGCTCCGGCGGGAGGCGGCGCACCGGCTTGTGGGCGGAGAAGATGCTGAGCGGAACGACGATGGTGCGCGTCCAGCTCGACATCGCGTAGATGTTGAAGTACGCCCAGCGCGGCAGGAGCAGCATCTCCGGCGGGACCGACGCGCAGTTGTCGTAGGGGAACTGGCCGAGCAGCGCCAGGTAGAACTTCGTGAAACTGTTGCACCGGGCAGCCCCGCCGAGTCGGCGGGCGACCGTCCGGGCGCGCCGCAGCGGGGGCGACTGCGGGTCGTGGCCGGTGAGCTTGAGGGCGAAGTACGCCTTGACGGTGACGCTCAGGTCGGGCGGCCCGCCTGGATAGTTGCCCCACCCGCCGCCGGGCTGCTGCTGCGTCAGCAGGTAGCGGGCCGCCTTCGCGACCCGTTCTTCGCCCTCCCGGCCGAGGAACGCCATCAGAAGGACGTACTCGGACTCGAGGATGGTGTCGCCCTGGAGTTCGCCGACCCAGTGGCCGTCGGCGCACTGCCTGGCGAGCAGGCACCGGCGGGCGCGGTCGATGCCCTCGCCGAGGAGTTTGTGGTGCGGCGGATCGTGCCGCAGGTCCGTGCCCGGAGGGGGCCGCCGGTTCGACGCGGTGGGGTGGGAGACGGCGGTGGACATCCTGTTCCAACCTCTCGCAGGGCGGCCCACGATCGCGGGCCAGCGAATCGGCACAATCTCGGACCTGAGCTTACCTGCCCCAGACGGGCTGCCAGGCCCCCGCAGAGTGCCCTGTTCTAACAGCACCAGGGTTCAAAAGCAATGCCGATGCAGGCTCAAGAAAGATGGCGTGGAATGGGATCACGAAAGCCCACGGGGCGCTCACTTGCGGATCAGCTCCACCCGGTACGCGCCGGACCAGCTGGTCGTCCAGTCGCGGCTGACGACGCCGTTGCGCGTCGAGCCGCGGAAGACGGGGAGCGGCGGCACCATCGTCACCTTGACCAGCCCGGTCTGGCCCACCCGGAGGATCCCGGCGTGGACGCAGGCCACCTCCAGCGCCGAGTCCGACGTGTAGACGTCGGTGCCCCAGAGCGGGCCGTCCTTCTGGCCCGTCGTCTGGATGATGAGGCTCCGGCCGATGTTCCCCTCCAGCCCGCGGATGTCCGCGCTGGTGTAGAGGCTCCAGTAGCCCTTCTCGATCAGCCGTTCGACCTGGTCCTGGGTGAGCTGCCCGCGCTCCTCGAAGTACGCGATGAGCTGCTGAATCACCTTCATGCTCGTCTCCTCCTCGTCCCGGGCCGGGTCAGCCGTGCGTCATGGCAATGACCTTGCCGTAGCGCGGGGTGAACTCCTGTGGGTTCTTCCACTCCGGCAGTACCCACAGCACGTTGTAGGGCATTGCCTGTTGCGGGTAGTCGATCTCCCCGTCGGTCAGGACGACGGCGGCGCTGGCCTCCGGATCCTCGGCCAGCCGGAGCATGGCCGGCGTCAGGTCGCTGCCGCCGTAGCCGGTGACGCGCCACCGCGCGACCTCGGCGGGGGCGAGGATCTCGTCGCTGCCGACGGCGGTGTCGCACTGGATCAGGTGGACCGACTCGACGCCGATCGCCTCGCAAAAGTCGGCGATCGCGCCGAGGGCGCGCGGCACCTCGTCGGCCATCGACCCGCTGGTGTCCAGGACGATGTGCAGCGTCCACCCCTCGCGCTTCCGGCCGGGCAGGACCACGTCGGTCCGGTCGGCGCCGCGGCGCGACGGGCGGGCGTAGCTGCGGTCACTCGGCGCCACCGACTCCAGCCAGCGCTGCAGGGCTAGCTCCCACGGCGGCCGATACCAGCCGCGCAGCGCCGCCACCGCCCCCTGCTGCGCCCCGGCCTCGGTGCCGCGCCCGCGCCCGCTCATCGACTCCATCAGCGCCTGCAGCCCGACCGCCCGGGCCGCCGCCTCCTGCACCTCGCGCACGCGCGCCTGCTGCTCAGCACCCTGGGCGTCGGGGAACCACGCACGCTCGAGGGCGTTATCGAGGACATCGCCGCGGGGCTTCGGCTGCCCCTCACCGCCCGCGCCCCCCGGTTGCTCCTGGCCCGCGCCCTCCCCCGGCTCGCCGCCGCCTGCGGAGGGCAGTCCGCCGGGGCTGCCCCAGACGCCCCCCTGCGGGCGCTGGTGGGGGTTGCGCTCCATCTCGCCGAGGAGTTTCTCCGCGGACAGCAGCCGAGCGCCGGGCCAGTCGAGGCCGCCGGCCGGGATGCGCTGCACCTGCAGCTCCTCGCGCAGCATGTCGTTGATGATGAAGTCGTGGGCGTGGTTGAACGCCAGCGGGTCCGTGCCCACGGCCCGGTCGTGGGTGCGCAGCGTCAGGTGGTACAGCTCGTGGGCGAGCACGAACATCAGATCCTGCGGCGAGAGGCCGCGCACGAAGTCCGGGTTGACCGCCAGCCGGCCCGACGCGAACACGCCCATCGACTCGACCCGACGGTCGAGATGCACATCAATCTTCTGGATGAGGGCCGTCAGGTACGGGAACGCGAGCCCGACCCGGCGGAACCCCTCCTGGATCTGTGCCAGCACCTCCTTCTCGACGGCGGTCGTCATCGCTGCACCCCCGTGACCTCGCAGAGCGTCTCCATCATGACCTCGTCCGCCCCGAGCCTGCCCCACACCGGCACCTGATCGAGCAGCATCGTCAGCCGCTCCTCCTGTGACAGGGAGCGCAGGAAGCGGTTGATGACGGCCGGCGGGTGGTGGTCCAGTTTGCCGGTTTCCGCGAGCCGGCGGATGCGGTTCAGCAGGAACAGGCGGGCCGTCTCCCCGGCGGGCAGTTCCTCCGGCCGCTCGACGTAGTGGTCGGCCAGGCGGAGCCGCGCGATGGACTCCTCGGCCATGGCGCAGAACATCGCGGCGTCCTCGGGCGAGACGCGCCCGAACGCCAGCGCGCGGCGGATGGCCGGGCCGAGGATACCGCCGCGCTCGGCCAGGTCGAGCGCCTCGGCGAGCATGGCCCAGGCGCGCGGCGTCGAGAACGGCACCGGCTCGATCGGCACCGACCGCATCAGCGCCTCGGGCATGTGGCGCAGGAACAGCACCACCTCCTCGCGCACGTTCTGCCGCGCGGCCCAGTGGAACCACTCGTCCGCATCGACGCGCACCTGCAACAGGAACAGGCGGTTGACGAGCGCCGCGCTCAGGTCGCGCACCAGGGCGCGGTCCTCGGTGCGGTTGCCGGCCGCCACGACCCAGCTACCGGCCGGCAGCGGGTGCTCGCCGAGGCGCCGCTCCAGGAGCAGCGGGTAGAACGCCTTCTGCACGTCGGCGGTGCAGGCCGGCAGTTCGTCGAGGAACAGGCAGAAGGCCCGCAGTTCCTCGGGCAGCAGGACGCGCGGCGGGCAGAAGACGGACCGCTCGCCGACGATGCGCGGGATCCCGCTGACGTCCTCCGGCGCGATCTGCGTCCCCAGCAGCGACCGGCACGGCAGCCCGGACTCGGCGGCCGCCTGGGCGACGATGGCCGTTTTACCTACCCCCGGCGGCGCCTGCAGCAGGAGGCTCTCACTGGCCGCCAGGCACTGGATCAGGCTCTTCGCCTGCGACAGACTGATGGTGGCCTTGCCCGCATCCTGGATGCGCAGCCGCACGGTGCTGCCGGTGATGGTGACCCAGTCCTGCGGGTAGCCGAGCTTCCCGAGGTGGGCGCGCAGCACGGGGACGAGCGTCGCGGAAGGTGGGATTGCCTTCCCCACGTTCGTCGGTATCAGCCCGTGGATGCGCCGCAGCGACGCGGGAACCATCAGGAACAGCCTGGCGGAGTCGTCGTCCTTGCCGGTCGGCCTCGGCCCTTCCAGCATTTTCCCCAGCCCCGACCGTTTCTCCAGCAGCTGGCCGAGGGTCGTTACGCCCTTGTCGGCGAGTCCGGCATGCGTCTCGGGGGCGAAGGGCAGGTCGGCGACGGAGACGCGGTTCAGGCGCTGGTGCTCGGCGTGGAGGCAGAACGTCTCGGCGTCATGCGCACTCACCCGGCCGGCGGCGAGGGCCAGGCGGATCGACGGTGTCAACCGGCCGGCCGTCTCCGCCAGGTCGAGCGCGCGGGCCAGGGACGCCCAGGCGCGCGGGGTCGAGAAGGGGGCCGGTTTATCGGGCACGGGACGCTGCAGCGCGTCTGGGTGGTCCTCGATGAAGGCGACAACTTCCGGGCGCAGGTTCTGCCCCCGCGCCCAGTCGAGCCATTCGCCGAGGTGGACGCGCACCTGCAGGATGATGACGCGGTTCACCAGGGCGCTCGACAGAGCCCGGACCAGCGAGCGGTCCTCGACGCGGTTGCCAGCGGCCACGACCCAGGTGCCCTCGGGCAGCGGGTGCTCGCCGAGGCGGCGTTCGAGGAGGAGCGAGTAGAACGCCTTCTGGATGTCGGGCGCGCAGGCCGGCAGCTCGTCGAGGAACAGGCAGAACGGTTCGGGTTTTTCGGGCAGCAGGACGCGCGGCGGACAGAAGACGGACCGCTCGCCGACGATGCGCGGGATCCCGCTGACGTCCTCCGGCGCGATCTGCGTGCCAACGAGGGACCGGCACGGCAGCTTCGCCGCCGCGGCCGACTGGTAGACGATGTCGGACTTGCCCACGCCTGGCCCGGACAGCAGCAGGACGCTATGCCGGTGGGCCATGCACTGGATGATCGCGCGCGCCTGCGCAAGGGTGACGGTTTCGACCCACGACTGCTGAACCATGAAAGGAGGCCCTCGGAGAGCGCGCTCGGCATCCGCCAGGCGATCGCTTTCCCTCGGCCTGCAGAGCGTATCCCATTATACGCACCGCGGGAAAGGGCTCTGAAAGCTGACGCGGTGCGCTCAATTGGCGGTGCTGGCGACCTGGCCCACGGGCGGCAACGTGATGACTTCTTCTCCCCCTCTCCCACAAGGGGAGAGGGGGAAATGCCCAGTGCAACCGCGCCCCGGCGCGTAGCCCGGGTCGCGCCGGGGGCGGGTTCGGGGCCTTACTCCGGCAGTTCCCACCCACGCACCGTCCGGTCCGGGCCGCCGGAGATGGCGCGGCGCCCGGCGACCGACGTCGCCAGGCAGGTGACGCCGCCGACGTGCCCCTCGAAGGAGCACAGCTCCCAGCCGCCCTCCAGATCCCAGAGGCGCAGCGTCTGGTCCTGGCTGGCGGACAGCACGCGCTGGCCGCCCCGGGTGAAGGCGACAGCGGTCACCATCTGGCGGTGGCCCTGCAGGCGGCGCAGCTCGCGGCCAGTCTCGACCTCCCACAGGCGTGCGAGCGTGTCGAAGTGGCCGGACACCGCGTGCTGCCCGTCCGGCGCGAACGCGGCGCTGAGGACCAGGCCGCGCGGGACCGTGAACTGACGCAGTTCCTCTCCGTTGCGGAGGCTCCACAGCCGCAGCGTCTGGTCGCGGCCGGCCGACAGCACCTGCGTCCCGTCCGGCGAGACCGCCACCCCCGCCACGCCGTTGGTGTGGCGCGCGAAGCGGCGCAACTCCCGCCCGCTCTGCACGTCCCAGACGCGCACACTGCGGTCGTCCGCCCCGGAGACGACACAGCTGCCGTCCGGCGCGAACGCCACCGACTTCACCGCGTCGGTGTGGCCGCTGAAGCGCGCCCGCTCGATTCCGTCCAGGCTCCACAAACGCAGCCCCACCCCGCTCGCCGACAGGAAGTGCTTGCCGTCCGGCGCGAACGCCAGGCCACGTACCTCCTGCGGCTGCTCGGGCAGGGTGCGCACCTCGCGCCCCGTCTCGACTTCCCAGATGCGAATGGTTCGGTCCTTGCCGCCGGACAGGACCAGCTGGCCGTCGGGCGAGAGAGCGACGGCCCAGACCGCCTCCCGGTGGCCGGTCAGCCGCCGCACCTCCTTCCGCACGGCTGGTGGGGCGGTCGTGGCGACGTGGCCGCCGCGGGCCGCCTGCTCCAGCGCTGCGGCCGCCTCCGCGGGGGTGCGGTAGCGGTCCGCCGGCTTCTTCGCCAACAACCGCCGTACCACTCCGACGACTGCCGGCGGCACCTCCGGACGCAGCTGATCGACAGCCGGCGGGGTCTTGAACCGCTGCCGGTCCAGCTTCTGGATCAGGGTGCCGCCGGGGAACGGCACCTGGCCCGTCAGCAGCGCGTAGAAGGTGCAGCCGAGACTGTACAGGTCGGCCCGGATGTCGGCCCCGCGCGGATCCTCGAGTTGCTCCGGCGCGATGAAGTCCGCCGTACCGATGACGGCGCCGTCGTGGGTCAACGTGGTGAGCGACTCGACCGGCGACTCGTCAAGCCGGTAGAGCTTGGCGACCCCGAGGTCGAGAATCTTCACCAGGGCCGGTATCCCGACTTCCGTCGGTCGGGCGATCATCAGGTTACTCGGCTTGATGTCGCGGTGGACCAGCCCCTGCTCGTGGATGTGCTGGAGGCCGAGGGCTGCCTGCCGCACGTACTCGCACGCGGACTCGATCGGTAGCGGCGTCGCCTGGTCGAGCAGCTTCTGCAGAGTGACGCCATCCACGAACTCCATGACGAGGTAGTTCGTCTCCCCGGAGTGGTCGGCGTCGTAGATGCGCACGACGTTCGGATGGGCGACCCGGGCAGCGGCCAGCGCCTCGCGGCGGAACCGGGCGACGGATTCGGTGTGGATCAGCCGGTCGTTACGGATCACCTTCACGGCGACGGTGCGGTTGCGGGCCAGGTCGCGGGCCTTGTAAACGATGCCCATGCCGCCGTGCCCCAGCTCGCCGATGATCTCGTACCCAGGTACAGTCGGTCGCGGCTGGTCGTGGCCGGGGAGCGCAGGGAGGGGTAGGCGGGAACTGCGGTCCGCGACGGTCGAGCCGGCGACGGAGAGGTCGCCGACCTGCTCGCTCCCCGATCCGGGCGGGGCGGGGCAAGCGCCGGAGTCGGCAAGGGTGCCGCACACGGGGCAGACCGCGTCCGCGTCCCTACCGGAAGCAGGGCTCTCGGCAGCCACCTCCCAGCGGTGGCCGTTCGGACAGCTGAACACCCTGGGCATTCACGTTCCCCTGGCAGACGAGCCCAACGGGCGCGCGGCGCAAGACCGCAACGGCGGGCAGCACAATGATATAACGGCGCCCGGAAGCGAACAAGGTGTCGGTGAAAGCCCCCACGGGTTGCGCTCCCCGTGGGCTTTATCGAAGTTCTCCTCGGGAGTGCGAAGGGCCGGCGTCGGCGAACTGGTGGGCCTCACCACCTCGCCGATGCCGGCCCTGTTATCCGTGTGGATGGACCCGCGGCGTCAATCCTCGTCCTCGTCGTCGAGGAGGAAGCGGCCCGGGTCAAATCCCTTCTGCGGCGTGCCGCTCCTGGAGTCGCGGCGCGGGCGGACGAGGCCGGCCTTCTCCAGCAGCGACTGGCTCATCGGATCGTCTTCCATCATCTCTTCCATCACCCGCTTGCCCATCTGGGGGGTGTACTCAATGGTGTAGGTGCGCTTGGCGATGGTGATGGTATCGCCCGGCTGCAGGAACTTCTTCGGCACGCGCACGCCGTTCACCTTGATGCCGTTGGTGCTGTTCAGGTCGCGGATCCACCAGCAGCCGTCGCGGAAGCTTAGCTCTCAGTGCAGCCCCGACACGTTCGGCAGCCGCAGGCAGATGTCGCACGATTCGCGCCGGCCCACCGTCAGGGTTTCGCGGATGAGCGGGATCGAATCGCCGCCGCCGATCGGGATGAGTTCGCCCTTCGGTTCTGTACTCATGCGTTCTCTCGCTGGCCAGGAGAAATGATAAATGACTCGGCCCACGACACCCCGCACGAATGGCGAGGGGTGAATGCGTCTATCATAAACCGCCGGCTCGTCGGAGTCCAGCGCGAGCACGGTCGCAAAGGGCGACCGGGCAAGGCCGGAGGGCCGTCCCAGACCGCACTACCGCAACTCCTCGACCAGCCGGCACGCGCAGGACGCGCCGAGGAGGATGCCGAGTTTCCGCCCACCCGTCCCCAGCCAGGTTCGGGTGCCGAGCTGCTGGAAGAATGGACCGCCGGGCGTGTACGGTCGGCGCCCCCAGAGACGCCGAACGGGTTCCTCCGTCAGCCCCAGGGCGGCGGCCCTGGCCCGCGTTGCGCGGTCGTGGTCCTCGGTGTACTCCGGCTCGGCCGTCCCGTCGCTAAAGTAGGTGGTGCCGGGGTCGCGGACGAAGGCGATGGCCTGACGGCCGCGCGCGACCGGGCGGATTCGCCCCGCGCGTTCGCCCGGGAACAGGAACGCCGCGCCCGCCCTGGCGCGGATACTCAGGGTGGGGAGGAAGCGGTCGGACCAGACACCGGCGGCGACGTACACCCACCCCTCGTAACGACGCCCGCCCGCCTCCAGCCACCCGTCCCCGACCGCCGTCACCTGCGCGCGGACCGGGGCCGCCTCCAGGATCTTGCCGAGGGGGACGAACAGGAACACTTCCGGCCGGCCGTTGTCGTGGCTGAGGGTGACGTGCCCGATGTCGTACAGACGTTCCAGCACCGGGAGGGCGCGGTGGTAGTGTTCGGCCAGCTGTCGGCCCGCCCACTCCTCCTTGAACAGACCGGCCGCGGCGGGTGAGGCGGCCCCGTCCAGGCCGGCGTCGAAGACAAGCGCCTCGATCCCTTTCATTCGGGCATGGGCCGCCGCCAGGGAGCCAAACAGTCCACCCCCCACTACCAGCAGAGTCGGCATGACGCGAGATTCTCCGTCCGAACCAGCGGTGCAAACGCCGAGCGACGCGGGGGCGCCCGCCGGTAATTGTACCACCGGCGGATCCCTCGCGTGGCCGGAACTTTTCTCCCGCCGGGGAGTCTCAAACTCCAGGGGGAATCTGCGTCGTCCGCCACGTCCGCCCGGAACCGTCGATCAGGGGAGGAACCGTATGCGTGCGTTCATGGGGATGTGTACGATCGTTGGCGTCGTGAGTATCGGCTCGCTCGACGCCGGCGGCACGAAGCGGGTTGACGTGCCGAAGTTGATCGGGGAGCTGAAGAACAGCAAGAACGCCAGCGCCCGCGCCGCCGCTGCCGCCGAGATCGGCCGCTACGGCTCGCTGAGCGGCCCGGCCGTCAAGGACGCGATCGAACCGCTGCTGCTCGCCCTGAAGAATGACGAGAGTGCGGACGTCCGCCGGGCGGCCGCCAAGGCGCTCGGCGACATTGCCCCCGAGCCGATGAAGACCGTGCCCGCCCTCATCGACGCCCTCAAGGACAGGGCGGTCGGGGTCAAGACGGCTGCGGCGGTGGCGCTCGGCCAGTACGGGCCGGACGCCCGGCCCGCCATCCCGGCGCTGCGCGAGCTGGCCAAGGACAAGAGCAACAAGAAAACCAGCAAGATCGCCCAGGGGGCGCTCAAGATGATCGGCGGCAAGAAAAAGAAGGGGTAAGCGCAGCGAAACGCCACGGGCGGCGCCCCGTGGGCCAGGTCTCTGGAAACCTGGCTACGGGACGCCGCCCGTGGGCTTTACCGGCACCCGCGTCAGACGTACTGGCCCTCGACGGCGGACGGGATGACCTGCGGTTCTGCCACGGGCAGGGTGACCATCTCGACCCGGCGCGGCGGCAGGCCCTGCATCTTCTTGACCGGACCCCTGAGCAGGCTGCGGAACCAGCCCCACCCCTTCGCGATCGACCGGAACAGACCGACGTTCCCATACGCCTG
>JADLBT010000230.1 GCA_020847555.1 Gemmataceae bacterium | reverse complement strand
CAGGGCGCTGGTCGGCTCGTCGGCGAAGCAGAAGGTCGGCTCCTTGATCAGGGCTCGGCCGATCGCTACCCGCTGCTTCTCGCCGCCGGACATCTGGGCCGGGCGCAGGCTGGCCTTCTTCGCCAGCCCGAGCAGGGACAGGATCTCGTCGGCCCGGCGGCGCGCCTCCCGGGATCCGGTCCCACGGCCCCACCGGAGGACCATCTCCAGCTGCTGGCGGGCGGTCAGTGCCGGAAACAGATTGTACCCCTGGAAGATGAACCCGCAGTGCTTCAGCCGGAAGTCCTCGCGCTGGCGCTCGGTCAGATCCCACAGGTTCTGGCCGAGGGTCAGCACCCGCCCGCCGTCCGGCTTGAGCAGGCCGGACAGGACGGCCAGCAGCGTCGATTTCCCGCTGCCGGACGGCCCCATGAGCAGAGCCAGCTGACCGGGGTACAGGTCCAGCGAGACATCGGCGAGCGCCGTCGTCTTCACCTCCCCGCTGCCGAACGTGCGTGTCAGGTGGCGGGCCCGGAGGGTCGGGGGGGCGGCTACTTCCTCGTTGAACATGCTCAGTCCCTGGTTCATGTTCTCCCTGGGGCGCTCAGCGGCCGGCGGCCGAGGGGCGGCCAGGACGGCCCCGGTTTCGGACTGCGGAACGCCCATCGCTTACTGCTCCCTGAAGCGGCCCTCGATCGGCGAGGGAACCTCGTCCTCTCTCGCCGGCTGCTACCGCAGCAGGTTCACCGGCTCGATCAGCCGCAGCGACCGCAGCGCGGCCAGGCCGGAAAGCATGGCCATCGCCATCGTGACCACGATCGAGAACGTCAGCAGCCACCACGGCAACTGCACCTTCGCCCCCACCTCGTTGCCCAGATGCCCGAGTAGCAGGACCGTCGGAATGGCCAGCGCCACGCCCGCCACGCCGACCCAGAACGACTGGGCCAGGACGGTCAGCGCCATCCGCCACCGGGGGATGCCCATCGCCCGCAGGACCGCGTACTCGCGCAGCTGCGCGACGGTGGCCGCGTACAGCGTCTGGCTCGTCACGACCGCCCCGACCAGCAGGCCCAGCGCCGCCGCCAGTCCCAGCGCGATACCGGCCTTGGTCTTCGTCAGCCAGTGCAGCCGCGACTGCAACGAGAAGTCCGCGGCCGTGAACGCTGCCATCTTGCGGCCGAACGGCCGGAGACGCTGAACGACCGTCGCGGCGTCCTCCGGGGTGCGCGTTCGGACCAGCAGGAACATGGTCTGGTCCACGCTGAGGCGTAGCCGCGCCCGCGCCGTCTCGTGCGAGCAGAAGATGTACGGCCCGGCCAGGCTCTTCATGCCGCGCACCGTATCGACGATGCGCACCCGCTGACCACCGATCTCCGCGGTGTCGCCGACCGCCCGAATGCCCAGCCGGCCGAACTCCGACTCGTCGATGATCACCGCCCCCGGTTCGGTCAGCTTCTGCCGCTGCTCAAGGGTGAGAACCTTGACCGCTCCCAGCGCGTCCGGCCCGAGGCGCGAGCCGATCAGGATGCACAGCTCCGACCCGCCGGTCGGCTTGTCCCAGTACGCGAACCCCTGCAGGTACGACTCCCAGCGCACCACCTCCGGCATCGCCAGGTATGCCTGCCAGGCCTGCGGAAGCGGCCGGCCCAGGTCCACGCTCGGCACCTCCGGGTGGCCGATCCACACGTCCGCGTTCGTCTCGTCGATCGGCAGCGAGGTGATCGAGAACAGCCCCAGCAGCAGCCCGCACTGCAGGGCGATCAGCAGGGCGCTGAACGCCACGGCAAGGACGCCGGGCAGAAAGCGCTGCCGCTCGTACCAGAGAGTCTGCAGGGCGTAGGACATCGTCACCTCGGTTACGAAAGCCCCCAGGCCGCGGCCCGCGGGCCTTGGCTGCGCCCCTTCATCCGGCCGCCGCCCGGACCGCCGGCCGCGCCGGCTGCCAGGCCGGCAGGTCTGCCAGAGTACCGTCAATGTAGGTATGATACCAGAGCTGGGTCGATACAACCCCGACCAAACCCATCTCAATCATCGTTCGCTGATTCGACCCAACCCGCATCTTCCGAAAATCTTCCCGCCAGCGCCGGACCGCGGCCACGTCGAAGTACCCGGTCTTGCGCAGCGACTCCTCGCTCAGCAACTGGTCCACGAACTTCGGCTCGCACGCATCCGCCCCGTGAAACCCATCCAGCGGTGCCCGGAACATCGCCTTGCGCCGCCAGGCGATCGCGTGCGGCACCCATCGCTGGGCCATCAGCCGCAGGGCGAACTTGTCGCGCAGCCCGTGCAGTTTCCAGCGCGGGTGCAACTTCGCAAACAGGTCGAACACGTCTTCATCCAGGAACGGGTAGCGCGTCTCGACCGACGAGTTCATCGCCACCCGGTCCCCCTTCGACGCCAGCAGCAGTCCCGGCAGCATCACCCGCGCTCCGACGTAGAGGGAGCGGTTCAGCGGGTGCCACTTCCGGACCCGCGTCAGGTTCAGCTGCAGATCCTCGTAGGGCAGGTGGCCGTCGAGCGTCTCCCACATCTGCGGGCTGTAGAAGCGGAGTTTGCCGGCGCTGAACAGCCCGTAGATGTCGAGCCAGGCGTTCGGCCCGCCGACCGCTCGAAAGCTGCGCTCCATCAGCGACCACGTCACGCGCGGCGCGCCGGTCAACCGCAGGTACGCCCGCCGCGCCAGCTGGCTGAGCGGTACGCCGGGGATCGCGTCCAGCCAGTTCAGGATCCGGTGGACCTTGTACCACGGATAGCCGGCCAGCCACTCGTCGGCTCCCTCGCCCGTCAGCGCTACCTTGTAGCCCTGGCGATGCACCTCGCGTGCCAGCAGCAGCAGCGCGGCGCAGGCGGTGTCGATCACCGGCGCCTCGGCCGCCCGGATCAGCTCGGGGTAGGTCGCCAGCACCTCGCGGGCGCCGCAGTCCACCACCACCGGCCGGGCTCCGACGTGCCGGGCGACCTGGGCCGCCTCGTGCGCCTCGTTGAACTCCTCTCGGGTGACGCGGATCGTAAACGTCGGGATCGGCGTCCCCTCGGCCTTCTGCCGCAGGTGGGTCGCCAGCGCCACCACGACGCTCGAATCGACGCCGCCGGACAGGTACGACACCACCGGCACGTCGGCCCGCAGCCGCCGCGCGACCGCCCGCAGCAGGGCCGCCTCGACGGCGTCGCCGACGGCACGCGGGGGGCCGCCGGGATCCTCGTCCCCGCGGTCCGGAAAGTCGATCTCCCAGTAAACCCGCTCCTCGATCCGCGCCCCCGGCCCGGGTCGGACCGACAGATACCGTCCTGGGAGCAGGCAGTGGATGCCCTGGAAGCAGGTCACCGGCCCCGGCATGGCGAAGAACGTGAATGCATGGTTGATGCCGCGTGGCTCCGGCCGCACCTCCACCATCCCGGACGCCAGGAGAGCCTTGATCTCCGACGCGAACAGCAGCCAGTCGCCGCCCGGTCCAGTTTGCCGCGTCCAGTACAGCGGGCAGATGCCGAACCGATCGCGCGCCAGCACCAGCCGCCGGTCGCGCTGGTCCCACAGGGCGAAGGCGAACTGCCCGCGGAGTTTCGCGAGCATTTCCTCGCCGTGGTCCTCCCACAGGTGCGGCAGGATCTCCGTGTCGGCGTGGGTCCGCAGTCGGTGCCCGCGATCCCGCAGCTGGGCGCGTACCTCCGGGTAGTCGAACAGCTCACCGTTGAAGACCACCGTGACGGACTGGTCCTCGTTGCCGATCGGCTGGCGGCCGTCCAGCAGGCCGACGATGCTCAGGCGGCGCGACGCCAGGCCGACGCCCGGCTGGCGGAGGAACCCGTCCTCGTCCGGGCCGCGGTGGAACAGAGCGTCCGCCATCGCTTCCAGGACGCCGCCGGGCACCCGGGCTGTCCCCGCCAGATCGATAACGCCTGCGATACCGCACATCCTGAGGTTCCTGGCCTTTGCTTCCAGTTGGCGGGGCACTTTTGCCACCGCCGGGGGTTCGGGGGCGGACAGTCACTGGGCATACAGCTTGCGCACGCGGCGGGCGATCAGCCGGTCCAGCAGCCGCGGGAAGAAGCGATTTACCCGCAGCATCCATTTCGCCTCGCGGCCGAGGACCGTCTCGGCCCGGTTCTTCCGCAGGGCGGCGACGATTCCGGCGGCCACCGTCTCCGGCGGCATGCCGTCGTCGAAGTCGATCTTCATCCGGCCCTCATTCTTGAGCAGCCCCTGGTGGAGGTTGCTGCGGGTCAGCCCGGGGAGGATCAGCAGCACGTCGATGTCGAACCGAGCCATCTCAGCCCGGAGCGCCTCGGTCAGGCCGCACAGGGC
This sequence comes from Gemmataceae bacterium, assembly GCA_020847555.1. Next base: position 3,122 of record JADLBT010000230.1, on the reverse strand, counting down.
GAACTTGCTGGCCGAGTACTCCGACCAGGCCGGCATACCGCGCTTGCCGCACATCGACGCCACGTTGACCACGGCCGGCTGCTGGCCCTGGACGAGGACCGGGATGGCGAGGCGGATCAGTTCCGCGGGGGCGAAGAAGTTCACCTCCATCACCTGGCGCAGGATCGCCTCGGTGGCGTCGGCGAAGTGGGCCCAGCTGGCCACACCGGCGTTGTTAATCAGCACGTCCAGCCCGCCCAGACGCTCGACCGCCGCGTGCAGGGCATGGCGGCGGTCCTCGTCGCGGGTGATGTCGGTGGGGACGGCAAGGGCGTCCGCGCCCTTGGCCGTCAGGGTGGAGGCCAGTTCATCCAGCCTGTCCGCCGATCGGGCCGCCAGGACGAGGCGGGCGCCGGCGTCGGCGAGTTGTTCCGCAAGGGCACGCCCGATGCCGCTGGAGGCTCCTGTGATCAGAATGCGCCGACCACGCAAGTCACGCTTCATGCTGCTCACTCCCGGTTGCTTGCCCTGGGCGAGGCCAGGACAGTCACGTTGCACTCGCCGCAGATTGCCTAACTTGCCTCAGGTGGCCTCATCGTAACAAATTGCCGGCACGACCTTGAGGGCTTTCGGGAGTAAAAGCGGGATACTTGCCGCCGAGGCGGCCCTCCAACACTTACAGGCGCTTCCTCCTCTCCTTGGGCTCTCTTCCGGGGAATCGGCAAGCGGTGTCTTTCCCGTGTGACACAGCTGCCTGGGAGGCAACTCCCTTGCCTCGACGGCCAATCCTATCTGCCGATCAGTTCACCCTCTGAGGTTATTAGATCAAATGGTTGTAGGGAGTGGCAACCCTATCTACAATGGGCAATCTGGGCATACATGGACAGTTGAACATGAACAGAGAAGGGGGCCAGTCTGTACTCAAAGCCCACGGGCGGCGTCCCGGGGGCTTTGAGGAAGGGGGGAGTCAGCGCTGGTCAGCGCTGGAAGCGTCGGGCGACGGCGGTGCCGCCCTGCAGCTCGAAGTGGTAGCCGTCGGCAAACGCCTCGGCGAATTCTTCCTGGTGGGAGACGAGCAGGATGCAGCGCAGCTGACCGCGCAGGTTCTGGAGTTCCTGGATCATCACCTGCCGGCCGTGGCGGTCGAGGCACCCGAACCCCTCGTCGATGATGACCGACTCGATCGGGCGGTGCTGGCGGCTGGCGTACTGGCCGATCCCCAGCGCCAGACTGACCGCCACGCGGAACTTCTGACTGCCGCTGAGGAACGCGACGTTGATCGGCTTCTCTCCGGTGACGCGGTTGTGCGCCTCCAGCTCGAGCGCCTTGGCGGTGTTGCCGTCGCCGCCCGCCTCGCCCGCCAGCCGCAGGTAGAGCTGACCGCCCGACAGCCGATCGAGGACGGCGTTGGCGTGATCGACCACCTGCCGCTCAGCCTGGCGCACCAGGTGCAGCTGCAGGCGGTCGCGACTGAGGAGTTCGGCGAGCAGGCGGGCGTGGTTCAACTCCGCATCGACCCGCAGATACTCCTGCTGCAGCTGCTGGCGTTGGTCGTGCCGATTCTCCAGCAGCGCCCAGTCCTTGCGGGCGTCGCTCAGTTCCCGGTCGCGCTCGGCGAACATTTGCTGAGCGGCAGACAGGAGAACCTTCAACTTTTCCGGCTCCTGACGCGCCTCGGACGGGTACGGCGCCTCCTGGGCCTGCAGGTCGGCGAGCGCCCTGGACAGCGCTTCCCGATCGGATTGGGCCTGGTGGAGTTCGCGGGCACGCTCCTCGGTCCGGGCACGGGTCAGGTCGTCGCGCTCGACGCAGAGCTGGTAAACCTCGGTGGTGCCAACGCCGTCCGCCACCGCGTGCCACGACGGCGGAAGCTCCTTGAGGGCGCGATCCAGTACCTGGCGGCACTGCTGGCGGACCGTCTCCTCGGTGTTGAGCTTCCCCTGGACCTGGGTGAGCGTCTGCTGCGTCTGCTCGCGCTCGCGTATGAGCCGGTCGATCGCTTTCTGGGTATTATCCGCCAGATCGCGGCGCGCCTTGCTGCCGCGCTGCAGGGATTGCTCCTCCGCCTCCAGCCGGGCGTGGTCCTGGCGCAGCCCCTGCGGGTTGTCCGGTAGCTCGGTCTGCAGCCGGGCGACGGTCTGGCGCAGGGTCGCCTCGCGGTCCTTGAGCAGCCCCCAGTGCTGCATGGCTTTCTCGGCGTCGGCCAGGCCCTTGCGGACGGTCGGCAGTCCGCTCGCTCGTTGCCGCTCGCGGGCCAGTTCCTCGGCCGTGGGATAGGTCGTGTCGAGCCAGCTGCCCGGCAAGGTGGGGCTGACGCGCTCGCGGAACGAATCCGGCAGGTCGGCGTAGGTCTGGGCGCACTCGCGTTGCAACCGCTCGACCTCCTTGCGGGCCTGGTCCGCCTCGGCCTTCTCCCTGACGTAGTCCTCGCGGGCGTCGGCGAGCGCCTTCTCCCGGTCCGCCACCTCGACCGTCAGGTCCGCCTCGCGCTGGCGGGCCGCCTTTTGCTCGGCTGCGGTCTTCTTCGCCCGGTCGTCGGCGTCAATGACCTCCTGCGTGCGCCGCTTCTTCTCCTCGCCGATGTGGCCGGGGGTAAGCTGCTGCCCGCAGTGGCGGCAGATCTTCGACCCGCGCAGCAACATCAGTTCGTTGAGACTCTGACGGGCCTGCTCCAGCAGGGTGCTGGCGCGCGTGGCCGCCTCGTCCGCCTGTTGCCGAACTCCGGTCGCCTCCTGGAGCAGGGGCCGCAGCCGCGCCACCTCGGCCTTGAGCCGGTCGCCCTTCTGGTGGGTCGCCTGCCAGGCCGCGCGTGCCGCCTCCTCCCGGACGGCCGCCTGGCCCAGTTCGGCACGCAACGCCTGCAGCCGGGTGAGAGACGGCAGCACGCGGTTGAGCGCGTCGAGGGCCTCACAGGTGACGCGCGCCTTCTGCACCGCGGCAGCCGGGTCGGCCGGGGTGCGCTGCAGTTCCTCCCGCAGGCGGGCGAGATCGTTCTCCTGGCGCTCGTATTCCTTGAGCTTCTCGACCAGGGCAGTGACGGTGCGTAGTTCCGCGCCCACCTGGTGCAGCCGGCGTTCGTCGTCCGCCAGCTGGCCCTGCAGGTTGAGGCGCCTCTGCCGCGCCTGGTCGAGCGTCTCGTCCTG
>JADLBT010000229.1 GCA_020847555.1 Gemmataceae bacterium | reverse complement strand
GACCGCATCGCGCAGCTTCGCCTTGTTGGTCGTGTAGGACTGCAGCGTCGTCGCCTTGGCGTTGAAGACGATCACCATGCCGACGCTGTCCTCGGTGGCGGCGTCGATGACCTTGAGCGCCTCCTGCCTGGCCCACTCCAGGCGGCTCGGCCGCACGTCGGTCGCGGCCATGCTCGCCGAGTTGTCGAGCAGCAGAATGTAGTGCTGGCCGCGCGTGGTGCTGCCGTGGAACCGGAAGCCCATGACGGCGTAGAGGAGCAGCAGCACGGCGAGCAGCTGCAGCAGCAGCAGCACGTTCTCGCGCAGCCACTGGAACAGGCTGTTGACGTGCAGATCCTCGATGCTCTTGCGCCAGAGGAACGTGCTCGGCACCTGCAGCGGTTTGCGCTTCAGCTTGAGGAAGTAGAGCAGAACGATGAGCAGTGGGATCAGCAGTAACACCAGCCCGAAGACCCACGGCAGCGGTAGCTCGTAGCTGAGCTGGAACGTGTCTTCCAGCCACGCATTGACGGCCCCATCGGCGCCGAAGAGGTGCATGACGACGAGGACCAGTACCGGCACCGTCAGGAGCAGCAGGACGGCCAGGCTCGCCGGGAACCAGGCACGGGCAAGGAACGAAACCGACGAGGCGCGGGCTGCCATGATCTCTGCTCCAAAGCCCACGGGTCGCGTCCCGTGGGTAAAGTCGCCAGCGCTTCACCCACGGGACGCCACCCGTGGGCTTTACTCCGGTCAGCGCACCAGCCCGCGCTGGCGCAGGTAGTTCAGCACCAGGCGCTCGAACGGCACCTGGTTGCTGGTGAACAGATACGCGATGCCGCGCCGCGAGCAGAACTCGCTCAGCGCTGCCCGGTACGCAGCCAGGTTCTGCCTGTACCGCTTCAGCAGCGGCGCGGTGACCGTGATCTCGGCCGCGTCGTCGTCCTCGACGTCCACCAGTTTCAGGTCGCCGACGATCTCCGGCTCGACCTCCTCGCGCGACAGCACCTGGATGGCGTAGACGTCGAGCTGGCGCGCGACGAGATAGCGCAGCGCCTCCTCATACCCGCCCTTGTCCATGAAGTCGCTGAGGAGGATGACGACGCCCTTGCCGCTGCACTTGATGCTGAAGGCGCGCAGGGCGCGGCGCAGGTCGCTCGGCCCGGCCGGCTCCAGCTTCGCCAGGAAGTCGAGGACGCGCCACAGGCCGCGCCGCCCGCGCGTCGCCGGCAGCGACTGCGTGAGCCGGTCGTTGAACGCCTCAACCACCACCCGGTCCATGTTCACCAGGCCGACGAACCCGAGGGCGGCGGCCACCTGGGCGGCGTACTGGAGCTTCGTCGGGCTGCCGAAGCCCATCGACAGGCTGTTGTCGATGAGGAGGTAGACGTGCAGGTCTTCCTCCTCCATGAACAGGCGGATGAACAGCCGGTCGAGGCGGCCGAACAGGTTCCAGTCGAGGTGGCGCAGATCGTCGCCGACGACGTAGTTGCGATAGTCGGCGAACTCGACACTCTGGCCCTTGCGCTTGCTGCGTCGCTCGCCCTTCATGCGGCCGACGAAGATCTTGCGCGACACCAGCTCGAGCTGTTCGAGCCGGGCGAGGAACTGCGGGTCGAGCAGGGTTTGCGGGTTGGCGTCGGGCATCGGCGGCAGCCTGCGCGGTGTGGAGGCGTCTCGGCGTCAGTGTAGCAGACGTGACGGGGGAAGGCGCGGGGAAAGCGCGTCGGGGGCGTCCGATCACCCTGGAGTGCCAGCGACGGGCGCTTGCAAAGTCCGGCGCTGGCGTTCCGGGCTGATCGGAGGATGCCCGCACGACCTTGTAGCGGCGCCGCATCAGAGGTAGGGTAACAGCTGTCAGCGTCCCGGCGACTCGTGTTCCCGATGCCGAACTTGCCTCTCCCCATTGCGATGCCACGCCGCCTCATGCTGCTGCCGATCCTGTTCGCGCTGACGCTCTTCGCCAGCGCGTTCCTGCTGTTTCTGGTGCAGCCGATGGTCGGAAAGATGCTGCTGCCGTCGCTGGGCGGGACGCCAGCGGTGTGGAACACCTGCATGGTCTTCTTCCAGGCGGCCCTCCTCGCCGGGTACGCCTACGCCCACGCCGCCCCCGCGTGGCTCGGCCCGCGCGTCCATACCCCGCTCCACCTGGCGTTGCTGGCCGTGGCCCTCGTCTTCCTCCCGGTCGCTGTCCGCGGCGCATCGGTCCCGCCCGCCGATACGGACCCGACCCTGTGGCTCCTCGGCCGGCTGCTGGTCGGCGTCGGCCTGCCGTTCTTCCTCATCGCCGCGAGCGGGCCGCTGCTGCAGCGCTGGTTCGCGTCCACGCGCCACCCGTCGGCGGCGGACCCGTACTTCCTCTACGCCGCGAGCAACCTCGGGAGCCTGCTCGCGCTGCTCGCCTACCCGGTGCTGATCGAGCCCGCGTGGCCGCTGGACGGACAGGGCGAACTCTGGACGCTCGGCTACTGCCTGCTCGTCGTGCTGACCTGCCTGTGCGCCCTGTGCGTGGCTGCCCCGGCGCCGGCGCCCGCCGTGGCGGCGGACCCGGACGCGGGCGGAACCGCTCCCAGCCTTGTCCGCCGGCTGCGCTGGGCGCTGCTCGCATTCGTCCCTTCCAGCTTGATGCTGAGTGTGACAACGCATCTCACCACCGACATCGCCCCGATCCCGCTGCTCTGGGTCGTGCCGCTCGCGATCTACCTGCTCACCTTCACGCTGGTCTTCGCGCGGCGGCCGCTGCTGCCGCACCGGGCGATGGTCGGCGGGATGCCCATTGTGGTGGTGATCCTGCTGCTGGCGCTGCTGTCGGAGGCGACCGAGCCGGTCTGGCTGCTCGTCGGCGCTCACCTGCTGGGGCTGTTCGTGATCGCCATGATCTGCCACGGGGAACTGGCCCGCGACCGCCCGCCCGCTGCCCACCTGACCGGGTTCTACCTCTGGCTGTCGCTCGGCGGAGTGCTGGGCGGCGTGTGCAACGCCCTGGTCGCTCCGGTTGTCTTCAGCGGCCTCGTCGAGTACCCGCTCGTCCTCGTCCTCGCCTGCCTGCTCGTGCCCGGGCCGAGGAAGCGCGCGGCCAACGATCCGTGGGCGGCCCGCGCCCGCGCCCTGGACGTTGCCCTGCCGGTGAGCCTGGGGCTTCTCACCGCCGGCCTGATCGCGGTGGCGCGGTTCCTCGACCTGCCGCCCGGACCGCCGCGCGTGGGCGTCATGTTCGCGCTGCCGGTGCTGGTGTGCTACGCCTTCGGCGACCGGCCGCTGCGCCTTGGGCTGGGGGTGGGCGCCGTGCTGCTCGCCGCCCCGTTCGCCCCGAGCGTCCACGGCCGCATCATTCACCAGGAGCGCAGCTTCTTCGGCGTCCACCGGGTGGCGGAGGATCCGGCCGGACGGTTCCGAGTGCTGATCCACGGGAGCACCGTTCACGGCAGGCAGAACCTCGACCCGGCCACGCGCTGCGAGCCGCTGGCCTACTACACCCCGAGCAGCCCCGCGGGGATGCTGTTCACGGATTTCGCGGAGCGCCGGCCGCGGGGGAAGGTGGCGGTGGTTGGGCTGGGCTGCGGCACCCTGGCCGTGTACGGGCGGAAGGGGCAGCAGTTCACCTACTACGAGATCGACCCGGCGGTGATCCGGATCGCCCAGGAGCACTTCACCTTCCTGCGCGACTCCCCGCTCGGGCCGGAAGGGCTCCGCCCCATCGTCCCGGGCGACGCCCGGCTGACGCTGGCCCGCGCCCCGGATCGGGCCTACGACTTGCTGGTCATTGACGCTTTCAGCTCGGACGCGATCCCCCTGCACCTGCTGACGCGCGAGGCGCTGCACCTCTACCTGTCGAAGCTCGCCCCGGACGGGATGTTGCTGTTCCACATCTCGAACCGCTACCTGCGCCTCGAGGCGGTCCTCGGCGACCTGGCGGGCGACCTGGGGCTGGCGTGCAGGGTGCGGACCCACCTCACCGTCCTGTCCGAGGACCGCGCCCGGGGGAAGGCGCCATCGCAGTGGCTGGTGATGGCCCGCCGGCCGGAACACCTGGGCGCGGCGGGCCGGAACCGCCAGTGGGAGGCGGTCCGGCCGCGCCCGGGCCGCCCGGTGTGGACCGACGACTACACGAACCTGCTGGACGCCTTCACCTGGGGCGGGTGACGCGGAAGAGCAGGCACGGATACCCGACGTGAGGGTGTGGAGGTATGGTTTGGCCTCGTCTCCCACCAGGGGGAGGGGAGGGAAACCGGACTCGATCACCCGGACCGGGTGTCAGTCCGGGCGCCAGTCGGGCGCCTCGCCCGCGAAGCAGCGGGCCGCCAGCTGGTGTTCGCCCATCTGGCTGAAGCAGCGGCCCATCACGTCGAGCACCGCCGACCGCGCCACCCCGTTCGGGTCGCGCAGCAGGCGCTGGCACCGCCCCAGGCACTCGCGCGGCCGCCCCTCTTGCAGGGCCACCTGGGCGAGGTAGAACTGCGCCGGGTCGGCCCACCGGCTCCCGCGCAGCGTGGCCAGGGCGTCGAGCATTTTTACCGCGCCGGCCCGGTCCTTCCCGTCCGGGGTCGCTTCGAGGCGGAACGCTGCCAGCGTGTACGTCATCTCTTCCGCCAGCGGGCCTTCGAGGTTCGGCAGCGTTGTCTCGTACAGATCAACCGCCTTCGCCCGCAGGTTCAGGGCCTGGTAGCCGTGCCCTGCCACCAGGATCCCCACCGGGCCGAGGAAACCGTCCCTGGGAAACGTCACCAGGGCGGTCAGCAGGTCGGCGGCGTCCCGGGACACCCCCTCGGACTGTCCGGCCAGCCGCACCCGCGCCAGCGCGTCCAGCAGGTCCGCGGCGGGGCGCACCGGCGCGCCCAGCACCAGCGGTCGGAACCGGCTCAGCACCTCGTGCGCCGCGCGCGGCTGCTTCGCCAGCAGATACGCCGCGGCCAGGTGGACGACCGCCGGCGGCCCCGCCGGGTGGCCCAGGGCGGCCGCCGCCCGGCGCAGCGGTATCGCCGCGTGCTCGTACTCCGCCTGCTCCAGCAGCAGCCGCCCGACCCACAGCCGCGCCCACGGGGCCAGGTCGCCACCGGGCGCCTGATCGACGGTCCGGTAAAAAGCCTCGATGGCTGCGTGCGGATTGCGCTGCCGCTTGAGGGCCAGACCGAGGTTGTAGCTCGCTGCCGCGCTGTGCGGGCTCGTCCGGGCGGGCTGGAGCAGCTGGCGATACCAGGCGGCCGCCTCGCTCAGTCGCCCCTCCGCCGCCTCCAGGTTGCCGACCTCCAGGAAGGCGGCCTCACTGAGCGGGTGGTTCGGGGTGAGCAGGACCGCGTCGCGCACCGCCCGCCGGGCCGCGCGCCGCCGCCGCCCGGCCGCTTCCTCCGGCGGCGCCTCCTCCGCGGTTCTCACTCTGAGCGTCCCTTCGCCCACCTCCCAGACCAGGCCGAACGGGTCGGTCAGCCCCTGCAGCACCTCGGGCAGCGGAACCTCGCGAACCGCCACCCGGGCTCGCCGCATGCCAGCCCGTTCGCGCGCCGCCTTGCTCCACGCCATGCCCCACTTCCGCATCCCCGCCAACCGCTCCAGGAGTTGCGTCACCGCGGCCTCGTCGAGCCGCGCGGTGACCAGCGCGTCCTCCGGGTTGGGGCCGAACGGCTTGACCTTCACCCCCTCGGCGGCCGGCTTCCCCGGCGGGACGAGCGGAGCGGCCCAGTCGAGCGCGCGCGGCAACTCGAAGTCGAGTGCGCCCGGCCCGGCCGGGGCCGCCCCGAGCAAATCCACGGGGCCGCCGTGCAGTGCCTCCCGGAGCAGGGCGAGGGCGAGCAGGTACTTCACCTCCGCCAACTGCGGGCGGTCGCGGAACTGGCCCTCGCCAGAGCGCAGGTTGAGCGGGTAGAGCAGCGCCTTCGCCTCGGCCGGGCGGCCCTCGCGGAGAGCCAGGCGCACCAGCCCTAGCTCGGCGGCCGTCACCGTGGCCGCGCTCCTCGCCTGCCCGGCCAGGGCGCGGTAAGCTGTCGCCGCCCCCTGCCAGCGCCCGAGTCCCTCCAGGCAGAGCGCGATGCGGTACTGCAGGATGTCACGCGCCGGGGGGGCCGCCTTGACGCGCAGACGCTGGAGCATCGTCAGGGCCAGGTCGAACCGGCCTTCGTGGGCGTACTGGTCGGCGTTGCCGATGCTGTCCGGGAGCACCTCGGGGCGCGGACCTTCCTCCCTGCCCGTCCTGTCGTCCTTCGCGCCGGAGGGCGGGGTCTTTGTTTTGGGGAACGCGGCCTGCTGCGGTTCGGGCGTGGGCTCGTCCCCGGACAGAGTGATGGAGAGAAAGGTGATCGCGGCCGCCACAACGGCGACGAACGCCGGAGCGAGCCAGCGGACCCGGCGACGCCAGAACGGAGGCCGCAAGGGGTCGTGGTCCGGCGGCGAGGGTTCCGCACTCATGTTTGGGCACCCGAGGTGGTGGGCAGACGGGTTGCGGCGGTTTATAATCGGATCTGAAAATCACCGCAAGGACAAGAATCCGCCGCAAGTATTCCGCAAGCCGCTCGATACAGGTAGTGTGACCCAGTCACACGGGGGAAGCAAACATGCGGGTCAATAATGTCCATCTGACCTACGTGCCGGTAGCTCAGCCGGAAGCCCGGCAGGCAGCGGACGCGCACCAGGCCGAGGGCGTGGCGAGCACCACCCCCAACCAGGCGAGCACCCACGTTCCCTCGGCACAGCTCGCCGGGCTCCTCGACCAGGTTCGCCAGACGCCCGCGGTCCGCCCAGACCGCCTGCGTGAGGTTGCCGAACGGCTCGCGAGCGGCTACTACCTGACGCCGGAGGCCGCTCAGCAGACCGCCGACGCTATCCAGAACAGCCCCGACTGAGACCGGATCGCCCTGACTATTTTTGCCGCTTGCGGCAGAAAGAACCAACCAGGCCAGGGCGCCGCCGGTGGCGTAACCGTCCCAATCGCGACAGACCTCCCCGCCGCGCAACTCGTCCGCGCCCCGTACGCGAACTTTTTGTCCTCGCGCGAGAGTATTACCGGAGCTGACCTATAGTTCCTGTCGAACAGGAACCCAGGGTCATGCCCCCGCAGGTGCGACTTGTTCAGTCCCGCCTCAACTGCGTTCTCCGCCGCGGTCACTTCGGACCGATCCGACCAGATCGGCCCGGCATCCGCGGCTGGGCAACCGCCGTCCTCGGTTCCGGGCTCAGGCGTCAGGGCACCCGTCAAGGGCGACCCGCGACCCTCCGGCCCACAAACCTTCGCCGACCACCTGCGCCGCCGGATCGAGCAGACAGACAGGCCGGATTTCGCCGCGCCTGAGGGCGATGTCGAACCTACCGAACCGGACCCCGACCCCTCAGCGTCCGGGGTTAACGCCCTGGCGGTTGCCCTCCTGCCCGGCCTCGCGGTTGCCGGCGCGAATGGGGAACCGGCCGCTTCGACTGCAACCGCAGGCCCTGTCGTCTCCCAGATCGCGTTACCCGGCACAATGTCGCGGACGGGTGACGGGGTTCCCGCCGTGCCTCCATCCGGCGCGGCGAGCGGGGCCAATGCCAGGGCAGCAGCTGCGCCTACCCCGCTCGCGCCTTCCTTCGGGGCGGCGCTGGCAGGTTCGGCGAGCCAGGTCGAATCGATTGTGCCTCCGAATTCAGGGATACCTCCCGCAGCGGCGCCTGTGTCCCCTCCAGCCGGGATGCCGACTGCCCAGCCGGTGATGCTACCCGCGACGAGTGACCTGCCGGCGAGCGCCGCCCCGATGACTTCCGAGGCCCCCGTTCCGTTGTCCGCTTCTTCGCCTCCGGCGGTCCCCGGCGCTTCGCCGTCCGCGGGACAGTCAGCGCCGGTCGCACACCCTGACGCCTCCGCCATCGTCATTGCGGCAGACGACCGGGTCGCCCTGAAAGGGATGCCGGCGCAAACGCCGATCTCTCCTCAGAGCGGGGCTCAGCCCGCCGTGGTGCAGTCAATCGTCCCGGCAGCTCTGACGCCGGTTGGCGAAGCGAAACCCATGGTCGTTGCGCCCAGGCGCGGTGACCCGAAGGCGCCCGAGGCGCGTGCCAGTCCTGAACTGGCCGGAACCCTGCCGGGGCCGGTCGTGGGGCTGCGGGAGTCCCCCGACGTCGGTCCAGTACGAGTTCCCGCAATCGAGCAGATGGCACGGGCGGTCCTGAACCATGACGGCGCCCCCGGGCGCCCCACCGAGATCCGCCTGCGGCTGGATCCTCCGGAACTGGGGACGGTTCGCATCCACATCCGGGCGACCGAGGGGGGCATCACCGCCCACGTCGTCGTCCACGAGGAGGCGACCCGCCAGCTGCTCGAAAGTCAGCTGCACCAGCTGCAGCGCAGGCTCGAAGCGGCCGGGGTGGCACTCGGTCGGTTCGACATCAGCCGTGAAGGGGCCGGACACGGAGGCCACTCCCGCCACGATTTCGGCCAGCGTTTCCTTCCCGAAGAGGACGCCCTGCCCGCGCCGGGACGTGTCGGATCTGCTCCGAGGAAGGGTCCGCCACGCGCCGGGCGCCTGGACGTGGTGGCCTGACCGATAGCCCCGACCCCACGAAGAGAAAGAACCGCAGGAGCGCATCATGGCCGTCGATGGCGTTACCAGCACGATTCCCCTTGCCGGCGCGGGCGGGGCCAGGCAGGCCACTCCACAGAACGATGTCAACGCGCTGGGCCAGAACGACTTTCTGAAACTCCTGATCGCCCAGCTGCAGAACCAGGATCCATTGCAGCCAGTGGACAACGCGGAGTTCATCGCCCAGATGGCCCAGTTCTCCACTCTCAACGCCGTCCTGCAAATGAACACGAATTTCGCAAACCTGCTGACCCTGCAGGGTCTGACCCAGGGTAGCAGCCTGATCGGCAAGACGGTCACTTACTCGGCGGGCGACCCGCCGCGGACCCAGGAGGGTCAGGTGGATTCCATCGCTCTTGACAAGGGTAACGTCCAGCTCGTCATCGACGGCGTCAACGTGGACCTCAATCAGATCCAGAGTGTGACCGGCGGAACCTGACCTGACCGCACCGCTTTCCCACCCCGATTGGCACCCGAGGAGACTGAGTCGTGGCCAACTCGTTGCTTACTGGCGTATCCGGCCTGCGCGTTCATCAGCAACTGCTCGACGTCGTGGGCCACAACCTTGCCAACACCAACACGACCGGGTTCAAGAGTCAGCGCGTCCGGTTCGCGGACCTGCTCTACCAAACGATCAGCCCCGCCACCAGTTCGACTGCCACCACCGGCGGGACCAACCCGATCCAGCCGGGTCTCGGCGTGCGCACCCAGGCCATCGACACGAACCTCGGTCAGGGGGGCATCGAGACGACCGGCGGCAACCTCGACCTGGCCATCCAGGGCAACGGGTTCTTCGTGGTCAGCAACGGCACCACCACCTCGTTCACCCGGGCCGGCGCGTTCGGGGTGGACCAGCAAAACTACCTCGTCGATTCCGGCTCCGGCCTGCGCGTCCAGCGCTTCGGCACGGTCGGCGAAGGGGATGGGGTGAACCCGGGGTTCCAGGCGCCCGACATCAAGGACATCCGCATTCCCTTCGGGGCCGGCATCCCGGGCCAGGCGACGCAGTCGGTCACCTTCACCGGGAACCTCAGCGCCAACACCACCGGGCCGCTCGCCCAGACCCTCACCAGTCCGCAGCCGCTCCTCGCGGGCGGTGCCCCCGCCACCGCCGCGACGCCCCTCAACGGCCTCGACGGGAATACCGTCCCCTACGCGGCGGGCGACCAGCTCACCATCCAGGGGACGACGCGAGACGGCACCGCGGTCAACGCGACGTTCCCCGTCGCCGGCGCGGCCACGACCGTCGGCGACCTGCTCACGTTCCTCAACGGCCTGTTCCCCGGCTCCACCGCCGTGCTGGACGCCGCCGGCAACCTCGTCGTCACCGACAGCGCGGTCGGCCCGTCGCGGCTCAACCTGACGCTCAACGACAGCACGGCGCCCGCCCAGGTAGGCAGCACGCGCTGGGCCAACTACACCCCCACCCTCACGACGGCCGGCAAGAACGGCGACACGGTCAGCACCGCCATCCAGGTCTACGACACCCAGGGCACCGGCCACAACCTCAGCCTGGTCTTCCAGAAAACGGCCAACAACACCTGGGATCTGACGGCCGCGCTCACGGCGGGGGAGGGAACCTTGACCGACGCGACGGTCTCCGGCATCACGTTCAACCAGGACGGGTCGTTCCAGCAGGTGACGGGCACCGGGGCGGGCGACATAAACCTGGTCGCGGAGTTTACCGGACTGCCCACCCCGCAGCGGATTCAGCTGAACCTCGGCGCGCCCAACGACTTCAACGG
>JADLBT010000228.1 GCA_020847555.1 Gemmataceae bacterium | reverse complement strand
TGGGCGACAGGCGAGACGGCGAGCAGGAGGAGGAGGGCCAGAAACGTGCGCGGGAAGCTGCTCATCGATCACCTCTGTTTCGATTGGACCGGGACCGCCACCTCATTCCCGCCACCGGACAGGTCAGCCCGTCGAAGGGTGAGATCGCAACCGCCCCCCATGACACCCCGGGCCGTGGGCTGGATCAAGTAAAATCCCGCGGCGAACGTTCCCGGTGACGAGGGAGGGAGCCGCCGCGGGCGATCTCGGCCCTGCGAACTTTGACCCAGCCGGAGGGGACGGTTATGCTGAGGGAGTGAGGACAGGAAGACAGGAGGGCGGCACGGCCATGCACATCCCCACCACGATGGCGAACGAGCCTGCGGTCGTCTACCCCGACAGTGATGGACAACCGATGGCCGACAACACGCTACAGTTCCAGTACATCGTGACGATCAAGGGCGGGCTGGATGCCCTGTACCGCGATAATCCGCAGGTGTTCGTCGCCGGTGACCTGCTCTGGTATCCGGTGGAGGGGAACAACACCATCCGGCAAGCGCCCGACGTGATGGTGGCGTTCGGCCGGCCGAAGGGGGACCGCGGGTCGTATCGCCAGTGGGACGAGGGCGGCGTTGCCCCCCAGGTCGTCTTCGAGATCCTCTCGCCGGGGAACCGCCTGGCGGAACTCGTGCGCAAGTTCAAGTTTTACGAGCGGTACGGAGTGCAGGAGTACTACGTCTACGATCCGGACCGGGGTACGCTCGAGGGCTGGCAGCGAGAGGGGGACAACCTCGTCGAGATTCTGTTCGTGGACGGCTGGACCAGCCCCTTGCTGGGGGTGACCTTCCGTCTGATCGGCAAGGCGCTGGAACTGGTCGGCCCGGACGGGAAGAAGTTCGCCACCTACGTCGAACTGGTCGAGCAGCGGGAGCAGGCTCTCAAGGAAGTTCAACAGGAGCGTGAGCGCGCCGCGCGGTTGCGGGCGCAACTCCGCGCCCTGGGCGTCGAGCCGGAGTTGTAACCAGCCGCCGTTGGGCGCGCCGAGTAGCACCGGATCAGGTTTCGCGACGGATCACGCGCTCCGTCAGCGCCTCCAGGATCGCGCGACATTCCGACGGAGGGAGGCACGCCAGCTCGGCCCGCGCGCGGGACGCGAACTCGCCGGCGCGGCGGCGTGCGTAGTCCAGCGCATCGCTATCGAGCAGGAACGGCCGCAGCACCTCGCGCTTGTGGTTCCCCGAACTGTGCAGGAGCTGGCGGATGCGCGCCGCCCGCTCGGGGGCCGCCTGGTGCAGCAACCGCAGCAGCGGCAAGGTCAGCTTCTGCTGTTCCAGATCCGTGCCAAGGGATTTGCCCGTCGCCCGCTCCTCACCGACGAGATCGAGCAGATCGTCGGCGATCTGGAACGCCACACCCAGCGCCCGCCCGTAGACCGCCAGCCGCTCCTGCACCGCGTCGGAAACGCCGCTGTACCGGGCACCCAGGCGGCAGCAGCACGCGGTCAGCTCGGCCGTCTTGGCGTCGATGATGGCGAAGTAGTCCGGCTCGGCCAGCGCCAGGTTGCCGCGCTCGGTGACCTGATGCAGTTCGCCCTCGCACACCCGGTTGGTCGCGGCCCCGATCAACCGGCACGCCTCCGCGTCCCCCAGAGTACTCGACAGGTGAAAGGCGTGGGTGAACAGATAATCGCCCAGCAGGATGCTCGCCTGGTTGCCCCACACCGCGTTGACCGTCGCGACGTGGCGGCGCACCGTCGCGCTGTCGAGGACGTCGTCGTGAACCAGCGTGGCGGTGTGGATCATCTCGACAACCGCGCCGAGGACGTGGTGGGCCGGCGTCACCCGGCCGCAGGCGCGGGCGGTGAGCAGGAGCAGGGCCGGCCGGAGCCGCTTGCCGCGGTAGTGTCCCAGGTGGGCCACCAGCCGCGCCACCCCCGGCCGCCCGCTCTCCAGGGTGAGGGCCAGGACGCGCTCGACCTCTTCCAGGTCGGCGGCGATCGGCCCGTACCAGTCCGGCTGGGGGCGCACCTTCTCCACCCCAGGCGCCAACACCTGGTTCATTGACATCTCCCTCAAAACGCGCGGGGCTGCACGACGTTCAGAACTTTCAAATCTTATTGAATCCTAGGCGGGCAGGCCAGAGGAGTCAACGGCCCGTCGAAACGTACCGCTCTTGCCGCCGGTCTTTTCTTCGAGGCGGACGGCCTCGATGGTCATACCACGATCGACTGCCTTGCACATGTCGTAGACGGTCAGGGCAGCGACGCTGGCGGCGGTGAGAGCCTCCATCTCGACGCCGGTGCGGGCGAACACCTTCGCGGTCGCGTCGATGCACAACAGGTCCTCCCCGTCGAAGGAGAACTGGACCTTTACCGACGTGAGCGGCAGCGGATGGCAGAGCGGAATCAGGTCGCCGGTGCGCTTGGCGGCCATGATGCCGGCCAGGCGCGCGACCTCCAGGACGTCGCCCTTGGCGAGGGCTCGGTCGCGGATCAGGGTCAACGTGGCAGGGGCCATGCGGACGCGGGCGCTGGCGCGGGCCTCGCGCAGGGTCTCGGGCTTGGCGCTGGTGTCCACCATGCGGCTGCCGCCCTGCTCGTCGAAGTGGGTCAGTTCGGGCATCTCTTCTCCCTCGTCCAGTCCTCCGCAGGACGAACCGCACGTCCCGGCACCGCACAACGCCCATTTTATCGGGACGCCTGCGATTGCCCATCACGAGCGCCTGGGCAACGGTCCCCGGTCGGCGATAATGGGTTCATGACGAACGTCGGCGGGATCGTGCTGTGCGGCGGACAGAGCAAGCGCATGGGCCGGCCAAAGGCCTGGCTACCCTTTGGCGACGAACTCATGTTGCCGCGCGTGGTGCGCCTGCTCGGGGAGGTGGTGCGCCCCGTCGTCGTCGTCGCGGCGCCCGACCAGGACGTACCCCCACTGCCCCCGAACGTGCGCCTCGTCCGCGACGAGGAGAAAGGGCGCGGGCCGCTCCAGGGGTTGGCGGCCGGACTGGCGGCGCTGGCGGGACAGGCCGACGCCGCTTACCTCTCCTCCTGTGACGCGCCCTTCCTGCGCCCGGCGTTCGTCCGCCGCCTGATCGAACTGCTCGACAGGGACGCAATCTGCGTGCCGCGCGTCGGCGACTATCACCACCCGCTCGCCGCTGTCTATCGCATCTCGGTCGCAGCTGCGGTCAACCGCCTCCTGCGTGCGGGGCGTCTGCGGCCGTTCTTCCTGTTCGAGGCGGTCCCGACACGTGTGGTCGGGCCGGACGAACTGGCGGATGCCGACCCCGACTTCCAGTCGCTGCGCAACCTGAACACGCCTGCGGACTACGACGCGGTCCTGCGGGAACTGCGGGCAGAAGACGCGAGCGGGCGGGGCGCAGGCTCGGCGCCGCCGGAAAATGCTTGACTGCCTTCCGAACGGCGCGACAATAGTGCAGGATTGTGGTAGAACAGAAAAGGGCGCCTCCCCACCGACGGGCGAGGCTCTCGGGCCACACCCAGCGGGTCCACAACTGACGGCGCTCCCCCAGGGTTCCTCCTCGAGCGCCGCCGTCAGTCATGCGTCACGGAGCAGTGTCGCCATGTCCTCCTCGCCGGACAGCCCCAACGCCCACGACCCGAGCGTCCTGGGCGAACAGCCGGTCGATCGCTCCGAGGCCGTCACCGCCACGGACCTGATTATTACACCCCCGGAGTACCTTCGGGAGATCCACGACGCCCTGGAGCGAGCGGAGCGTGCCTACGCGCGGGGGGATGTCGAGGACGCGATGCGCTGCGCCGAGGAAGGGCAGGCGACCATCCGGGTGGCGCTGCCGAAACTCGGCCCCACCGCCATCCCCTGGTTCTACGACGCCTTCTTTCAGTCGTTCCGCATCCAGCCGCAGTACCGCCGGGCGGTAGTCCTGTACAAGCAGGCGCTGCTGTGCCGCGAGCGCCAGGCGGGCCGCCGCACCGTTGGGCGTCCGTGCAGCGACGACGGCTTCCGCAAGGCCTGGCAGATCCTCGAACCGGCGGTCACCGAGTTACCCGCCACGCCCGATCCCGAGTTGCTCGTCTACGATTACCCGATTGCCGGTCGCGTGCTGCGCGGGGTGGTGCGCCTGCGCGACAAGCTGCGCCGCCGCGTGGGCCACGTTTCACCACCCCGTTGACGGCCGGGCAGACCGGCTGCCCGCCAGGGGCGTGCGCCGGCATGCCCGGGTGAAGCGTCCCGTCTCTCACTGCTCGGCGGTCTTGAAGCCGACGGTGGCAATGTTGTTCTGCGGTTCGTTCGGAGTCGGCGTTTCCAGCCGCGCCAGCATCTCCTGAGCCTGGCGGTGGTCGGGCTTCGTCTGCAGCACCTGCCGCAGGTGCTGCTTCGCCAACTCCGGTTGCTTCAGGTGGTCGGCCATCCGTGCCAGGTTGTAGTGGGCTCGGCTCTCGCCCTGCACCCGGGTCAGGACCGCCTCGCCCTCCTCGAACCGGCCGATCCGGGCCAGGCACAGGCCGTACTGGGTGCCGTACTCGCGGTTTTCCGGATCGAGTTCGTGCGCCTTCTTCAGCCCGTCCAGGGCCGGCTGCCATTCCTTCCGCCGACAGTGGCAAATGCCCAGGTGAAACCACAGGGCCGGCTCCTTCGGCAGCTTCTCCAGCCCCTGATGGTAGGCCGCCACGGCCCGCCTGTGGTCGTCCCGGATCGCGAAGTGGTTGGCGAGGGCCAGGTACGCATCCGCGTGCCTGGGGTCGATCTCGATCGCCTTCTGGTATGCCTGGCGTGCCCGGTCCAGCTGCTGCTGCCTCTGTGCGTCCGAGACGGACGGCTGGTCCGGCAGGGCGCCGTTCTCGCACAGCTTGCCAACGGCGACGTGGAGGGCCGCGCTCGGCTTACCGTTCCCCCGGGGCGGCGCGGACTTCGGCGACGCCATCGACGTCAGGTATTCCGCAGACCCCCCCGGCACCCCCGGCTGCGTGACGCATCCCGCGCACGCTCCCGCCAGGAACAGCGCCGCCAGCGCGGATCGGTGACAATCCATTGTCGCCCCCTTTCAGTGGTCGCAGAGGCCATTCGACCAGCCCGGAGCCCGCGAACCACTGCGCCTAGAATTCGCAAATGAACGTGGCTGCCGCCTCGGCCATGAGTTCGCGCGTGAGTTGGACGGGTTGTCTACGAAATCGGCAAATCGACTGGACGATCTCCAGCAGATCTCGGCAGTCGCTCGCGCGCGGACACCGGCCGCGGGTGTAGTAACGCTCGTACAGGTACTCGACCGCGGCCGGGCACGGATTGACGCCGAGGCGCTTCGCCACCCCGTTGAAGATCCGCTCGTACACCTCGCGCACCGGCGCCTGGATCTCCACCTTGTGGCGGATGCGGCGCATGAAGGCGTCATCAACCAGGTCTTTCGGGTCGAGGTTGGTGGAGAAGATGATCAGCTGCTCGAACGGCACCTCGAACTTCTTGCCGGAGATCACCGTCAGGAAGTCGTGGCGGTCCTCTAGCGGCAGGATCCAGCGGTTGAGCAGTTCCTTGGGGGTGCATAGCTGGCGGCCGAAGTCGTCGATCAGGAAGATGCCGCCGTTCGCCTTGATGTGGAGCGGGGCCTGGTAGTAGTTCGCCGTCGCGTTGTAGCGCAGGTCGAGCATCTCCAGCGCCAGTTCGCCGCCCGTCACGATCACCGGCCGGCGGATGCGTACCCAGCGCGGATCGACGGTCCCGGTGTTAAGCAGCCGGCGAATGGTCGCCTCGTTGTCCTCCAGCCGGTCGTTCGGGTCGGTATCGACGGTCTGGTGAACCGCCTTGTCGTAGACGGTGATAATGCTGTTCTCGGCGAGGAAGGCGTGCGGAACGTAGATCTCGCCGCCGGCATTGTTCATGAAGTCGCCGATCGACCGGGCGATGGCTGTCTTGCCGTTGCCGGGCGGGCCGTAGATGAAGACGCTCTTGCCGCTGACGATGGCCGGGCCGAGGGCGCCGAACAGCGCCTCGGGGATGACCAGGTGGGCGAACGCGGCCCGCAGCGGCTCCGGGGCGCAGTTGATGCCGGTGACCGCCTGGCGGTACGTCTGCTCGATGTAGTCTTCCAGTGGGACCGGAGCCGGGCCGACGTAGGCGCACTGCTTCATCGCCTCCATCGCTCGCTTACGGCCGAGTTCCGTCAGGTTGAACCGATAGCTGACACGGCCGATCAACTCCCCGCCGGTTACCTCCAGGCACTTCTCGTCCTTGAGGAAGCGGAGGGCTTCCTCGATCACCTTGAACGGCAGGCAGACGAAGCGCGCCAGGTCCAGGCCCAGCATCGCCCCGCGCGTGTAGACGGTGCGCAGGATCAGGTCGCTCAGGAACGGCAGGGTCAGGCCGGCCTCGGCCAGCGTCTCCGGGGCGCCGGGCGCCTCGGGCATCCCCACTCCGTCCCACTCCATCCCCGTGGCTCGGTTCGCGTACTGCATGGCGTGTTGTGAGTCCCTGGTGGTTACCGTGTGAGCGGCGCGGCGTGGGCCGCCGGTTGGGCACCCCGGTGTGAGGGGGCGCGTTATTTCGTCGAGCGCGTCAGCAGGAAGATGGCGATGGCCGCGATGACCGCCGCCACCTGAATCAGGCGTTCCTTGTCGGCCAGGATGGCGTTCCAGCCGACAGGAACGGCTGCCCGCACCGCCGGCGCCGCGGCGGGCGCCGGACCGAGAGCCTGGGCAGCGCCGGCCGCCGGGGCAGGACAGGGCGGGGTCGCCAGCAGGAAGACCGCCAGCACCAAGGCCCAGGCCGGGAAACGTGTCGGTCGTTGGTCGTTCATGGTTGTTCGTCCAGGTTGCGAGCGAAACCGAACCCCCTCCCCTCAGGGGGGAGGGGGAGGCGGTTTCACACCCTTACCGCGGGGCCGGGCCAGTCGGACCGCCCGAGGTCATGCCGGGGCCGCTGCCCTGCATCGGTAGCGTGCCCATCGACGTGGCGTAGTTCTGCATGATCGACGTCTGCATCGGCTGGGAGTGTATCCCGGCCGTCGGCGGGTCGTGGATGGCCACCTCCCACGCGACCGGGCGGTCGGCGGTGTGGGCCTGCAGGAACCGCTCGACGACCTGCACGCGCCGACCGTCCAGGTCGTGCCGCGCGTTGATCAGCTTGTCCGGGGCGGCCTGGTCGAACGGCAGTTCCGTCACGCCGGCCGTCTGCACCCACAGCTTCGGGTCGGGGTGCGGCCGCTTGCGGGCCAGGTGGGACAGGTAGATCTGCCCGGCCAGCGTCAGCTTGTCGGTGCCCGGCTCGAAGAAGTACGCCCACACCGTCTGGTCCAGGACGTGGCCGTTGGCCGCCTGGGTGGCGAACGGCGTCACGACCGCCTGCCGGGACATCGCGTTGTACCGCTCCGGGTAGCAAGGATCGACGAAGTTGTCGTACAGCTTGCACCCCCCGAGGGCGGCCAGGCCGGTCCCAAGGCAAGCCGCCGTCACCACGCGCATGATGAATCCATTCATCCGCTCTCTCCTCCAGGAGCGATCGGCGGTCAGTGGTCGGCGGTCAGCGGCTTTGCTGACCCCGCCGGCTGGCTGTCGATCGCCGGTCCGTTTATGGGAGTGGCCTGCAATCCCGGCCCGCGTCTTCGCCGACCGCCGACCGCCGACCGCCCCTCCGTTACTTGAACATCGTCTCCGCGATATTGATCGCCGCCGGCCCCACGAGGACCACGAAAATCCCCGGGAAGATGAACAGGATCAGCGGGAACAGCAGCTGCACCGCCGTCTTGGCCGCCTTCTCCTCGGCGATCTGCTTGCGCCGGGTACGCATCGAGTCCGACTGCACCCGCAGCGCCTGGGCGATGCTCGACCCGAAGCGGTCCGCCTGGATCAGGATGGCCGCCAGGCTCCGCACGTCGTCCACCCCCGTCCGCACGCCCAGGTCGTGCAGCACCTCACGGCGCGGCCGTCCCATCTGCAGCTGAAAGTTCGCCAGCGAGAACTCCTCGCAGATGACCTTGGCGTGTTCGCTCATCTCGTCGCACACCTTCCGCATGGCCGCGTCCAGCCCGAGGCCGCTCTCGACGCACACGACCAGCAGGTCGAGGGCGTCCGGCAGGGACAGGAAGATCTGCTCCTGCCGCTTGCGGCGCAGCCACCACAGCACGATGCTCGGCAGGTAGAAGCCGATCCCGGTGAAGATCACCACCCACTGCAGGCTGTCCCACCCGAACGAACGCCCCGGCAGAAAGATGATCGCCGAGCCGAGGAAGAACAGCACCAGGGACGCGAAGCGGACGCCGGAGTAGACCATCGTTGCGGCGTCGCTGCGAAACCCGGCGTTGGCCAGCTTCGTCTTGAGGGCGTTCTGTTCCAGCTCGCTC
Source organism: Gemmataceae bacterium (assembly GCA_020847555.1). The sequence continues at coordinate 8,726 of JADLBT010000228.1, read as the reverse complement.
TGCGGCATCAGCGGGGCGGAGATGGCCTTGGCCGTCTCCAGCAGTCCGGCGAACCGCTCGTTCCCCCGGGCCGTCTTCGGATCCTCGATGTCCGCCAGCGATCGCGGCCGGCTCAGCCGCGCCAGCCGGTCCAGCGCCTTGCTGTTGCGCGACGAGATCATCGACAGCACGCTCCAGATGCCCAGGACAATGCCCAGGAACACCAGCAGGGGGATCAGCGCGGTCACGGCGATGAAGGCGTATGGCACGGTTGCATCCTCTTCGGGGCACTGAGTACTACTGAGTACGGCGTACTCAGACCTTGATGTTCACGATCTTCTTGATGACGACGGCACCGACCAGCTGGGCGATCAGGGCGAAGACGCTCATCTTGATCCCCAGCGGGTGAGTCCACAGCTTCTCGACGTAGTCCGGCTTGATGTACAGCATCATCAGGAACAGGCCGAACGGCAGGGCGATCAGGATCACGCCGCTGAGGCGCCCCTCGGCCGTCAGCGCCTGCACCTGGCCGAGGATGCGGAACCGCTCGCGGACCACGTAGCCGATCTTGTCCAGGATCTCCGACAGGTCGCCGCCGGTCTGTCGCTGGACCAGGACGCTCGTCACGAAGAAGCGCAGGTCCAGGCTCGGGACGCGCTCGCACATCGACTTCAGCGCGTCCTCGATCGGGATGCCGAGGTTCTGCTCCTCGTACACCCGGTTGAACTCGTCGGAGATCGGCGACGGCATCTCCTCCCCGACCACGTGCAGGCCGGCCGCCAGACTATGGCCGGCCCGCAGCGCCCGGGCGACCAACTCCAGCGCGTCCGGCAGCTGCGCCTGGAACGACTTGAGCCGCACCCGCCGCTTGTTCAGCAGCCATGCCCACGGAACCAGGAACATCAGCACCCCGAACACCGGCGCCACGAACCACTTGATACCGGCCAGCCAGCTTCCGGTTGCCCCGACCAGGGCCAGCAGGATGCCGACGCCAAACAGGGTACTCGGCTTGATGTTGCAGTCGGCCTGCAGGAACAGCTTCTGCAGGCTCGGGAGCTGCGGGATGAACATCTCCAGCAGCGATTGCTTGTCCCGCTCGAACGCCGTCTGTCGCAGGATACTCGTCGCGCCGTCGTCGCGCCTGCGCTTGCCGGTCAGCGTGTCGAGCCGGTCGCGCGTCCGGTTGCTGCCGTCGTCGGCCAGCACGAACATCACCAACCCGACCACCGCCGTGACGCCGAGAAAGGCCAGCAAGGAGATTAGCAGGGGAGTCATGTCACAGGTGTCCTTGCGATCGTTAGTGGTTAGTGGTTAGTGGTTAGTGGTTAGTGGTTAGTGGTTAGTGGTTAGTGGTTAGTGGATCGTTATCAGCTGGTAGCCAATGGCCTGGAGTGCTTCCGACTCACTAACCACTAACCACTAACCACTAACCACTAGTCTCGCAGCAGCACGCGCTCGGCGAACAGGTTCGACGGCAGCTTGATCCCGGACGCCTCGAGCTGGGCGATGAACGTCGGCCGCACGCCGGTTGCCTCGAACTGGCCGAATGCGCGGCCGTTCTGGTCGAGGCCCAGCTGCTTGAAGCGGAACACGTCCTGCATGATGATCACGTCCTGCTCCATCCCCAGTACCTCGGTGATGGTCGTGATCTTGCGCGGTCCGCCCTGCAGCCGGTTCGCCTGGATGATGACGTCCACGGCCGAGCTGATCTGCTGCCGCATCGCCTTGATCGGCAGCTCCATGCCGGCCATCATGATCATCGTCTCAAGCCGGGCCTGGGCGTCGCGCGGCGTGTTCGCGTGCAGCGTCGTCATCGACCCGGCGTGGCCGGTGTTCATGGCCTGGAGCATGTCCAGCGCCTCGGCCCCGCGGCACTCGCCGATGATGATTCGTTCCGGCCGCATACGCAGAGCGTTGCGCACCAGATCGCGCGTGTTGACCTGGCCCTTGCCCTCGATATTCGGCGGCCGGGTTTCGAGCCGGACAATGTGGTCCTGCTGCAGCTGGAGTTCGGCCGCGTCCTCGATCGTCACGATGCGCTCGTCGTGCGGGATGAAGCTCGACAGCGTGTTCAGCAGGGTCGTCTTGCCGCAACCCGTGCCGCCGGAGATCACGATGTTCAGGCGCGCCTTGATGCACGCCTCCATGAGCATCGCCATCTCCGGAGTGAACGCCTTGAAGTTGAGCAGATCCTCCAGCTTCAGCGGGTTCGCCCCGAACCGGCGGATGGACATGCTCGGGCCGTCCAGCGCCAGCGGCGGGATGATGGCGTTGACGCGGCTGCCGTCCGGCAGTCGGGCGTCCACCATCGGGCTCGTCTCGTCCACGCGCCGGCCGACCTTCGACACGATCCGGTCGATGATCTGCAGCAGGTGGTCGTTGTCCCGGAACTTGACATCCGTCTTCTCCAGCTTCCCGCGGCGCTCGACGTAGATCTTGTGCGGGCCGTTGATCAGGATGTCGCTGATCGTCGGATCCTTGAGCAGCATCTCCAGCGGCCCGAACCCGAACGTTTCGTCGAGCACCTCGTCGATCAGGCGCTCGCGCTCCATCCGGTTCAGGAGCGGGTTCTCGGTGTCGCACAGCCGCTCGACAACGAGCCGGATCTCACGCCGCAGGGTCTCCCCGGCCAGGTCGCTGACACGCGACAGGTCGAGCTTATCGACCAGCTTGCTGTGGATGAGGCGCTTCAGCTCCTCGAAACTCTTGTTCGACTGCCGGTCCAGGCCGGCCTGGGACGCCCCGCCGAGCCGGCTCAGACCGGCCTGGCTGATCCCGTTGAGTCCTCGCTGCAGGCGTGACATCGGTGCTTACCTCGTGGTGAATGCGCTGCTCGCCCTCAAAGCCCACGGGTCGCAGTCCGTGGGCTTTGGGCCTCTGCTCTGTTACCTGTCCGTTACCGGAACGAGAAGAACCCGCGGCGCTCCTTCTTCTGCTCCTGCGGCCCCTTGCCGCACAGCGCGCTGGCGAGGTCCAGCAGCGCCAGCTGGGCCTTGCTCCGGGGGGCGTGCTCCAGCAGCGGCACGCCAGCGTTGCGCGCCCCGAGCATGGCCTTGTAGTCGTTGGGAATCTGCCAGTAGATCGGCCGGCCAACCGTCTCCTCGGCCTTTTTGAGGCTGTTCTCCCCGTCCTCCGATCCGACCCGGTTGACAACGATCCGGACCTTCTCCCCGAGTCCGTCCTCCGTCCCGAGGGTGTGGAGCATGCGCACCACGTTCCGCAAACTCGTCAGCTCCAGCTGGGCGACGAGCAGAATGACGTCGCTCATGCGCATCGCCGTCAGGTCGGTCGGGGTGAAGCGCTTGCTCAGATCGAAGATCAGGTGGGTGTAGCTTGCCCGCAGCAGGTTGATGACCCGCTGCAAATGGTCCTCGTGGATCAGAGCGATGTCTTCCATCTGGACCGGGTGCGGCAGGAGCGACAGCCCGGTCGCGTGCTTGCACAGGGACCGGCGCAGGAACGTCATGTCGAGCCGGTCGATGTTCAGGGCGACATCGGCCAGAGTGTAGTCCGGGATCAGGTCGAGGGCGACGTCAGCGTCGCCGAGGGCCAGATCCAGGTCGATCAGGGCAACGTTGTGGTTCTTGTCCTGGTGGGCGAGGTTGCACCCGAGGTTGACGGCCAGGCTGGTGCAGCCGACGCCGCCCCGGGAGCCGATGATCGAGACGACCTGCGACTCGACCTTCGCGGTCCCGTTGACCATCATCCCGTCCACCGACCCGCGGCTGCTGCGGAGGCGCTGCAGGCAGGTGAGCAGTTCCTCCAGAACGACCGGCTGGGTCAGGAACTCCTTGGCGCCGGCCCGGAGGGCCTGGAGGATCGACTGGCCGTCGCCGCGGGCGCTGACGGCCAGGATCGGCAGACCCGGGCACTCGGCGCCGAGCTGGGCGATCAGCTGCAGAGCCTTGTTGTGGTCGGTATCGAGGGCGATGACGACGAGGTCCGGGTTCGACTGGCGGGCCACGTCGGTGAAGAACTCGTACCGCGAGCACTCCGCCTCGAGCCAGACGGATTCGACGCCCAGCAGGAGATTGCGCAGGGGCTCGCGCGTCGAATCGCTCGGATCGACGATGGCGACGCGTTGCACGTCCTTCATGAAGCACCACCGAGTGTTGTCGGGTCCAGGGTCCGACGGGTCGCCCGCATCCAGAGCGCCCGTCCGTCAGTCACGGCCCCGCCCCCGGTTTGGCCCAGGGGCGGAGCCGCGCGTTCAGTTACCTCGCCTCCCCGATGGTCGCTGGGGCCGGCATGGAAACCGGCGCCGGCATGGAAGCCGGGGCCGGCATCGTGAGGGTCGCGGCCGGGGACGCCGGCAGGGTTCGCACGGGAACCTGCGAGCGAGCGCCCGCCGCAGGTAGCCCGGGAGCCGTCGGCGGCGTGCCGCCGACCGGCGAGGCCGCCTTCGGCACCGCGCCGACCGGGTGGGTCACCTCGACCGGCAGCGGCCCGGGCACGACCGTCCCGACCGAGGCCGGCTGAACGTGGCCAGCTAGCCCAGGTCCGGTCGCTCCGCAGTTGCCCGTCCCGCAGCCACCCGTCGCACACCCGGTCGGGCCGCAGCCGCCGGCCAGGCCCAGGAAATCGCAGGCGTGGCAGTTCCCGCCGCAGTCGCCAGCGCAGTCACACCTGCCCTGACCGTGCCTCGCGCACGGGAACTGGACGGCCGACGGGCTGCTCTTGTACGCGGGCACATAGCGCAGGCCATGAAACGTCTTCCGCGGTCCGCGAGGGGCTTCAAGGATTCGTTCCAAGAATAGCTCACAATCATCGGGGCTGCGCGTTTCCTGGCCAGGAAGGAGTTTCGGCACCTGGTCACACGACATCGCGTCCACCAGTCGGGGCGTCACCAGGACCAGCAGTTCCTCCTCGGCGTCGGTGTAGGTGATGGTGCTGAAGGCGGTCCCGATGAACGGCAGGTCGCCCAGGACCGGGATCTTGCTGGTGGTGCCGTTGACCGAGTGGAACACCATCCCGCCGATGGCGAACGTCTGGCCGTCCTCCATGATGACCGACGTGCGGACGCGCTGCGTCGTGCGGCCGAACACGACCGAGTTCGTCCCGGGGATCGGGGCGGAGAACAGGTTCGACGGATCCGGGAACGTGAACTGCGGCTCGACCTCGAGGTAAATCTTGCCGTCCCCGAGGACGATCGGCAGGAAGCGGACGGTGGTCCCGAAGGGCCGGAACTCGACGCCGGACACGGCCCCGCCGCCAGCCGACCCGCTGGCCAGGGTGGGAACCGCCTGCTCGCCGCCGGAGATGAACTCGGCCGGGCGGCCGCTCAGGGTGACGAGTTTCGGCTCGGCCAGCACCTTGACGAGGTTCTCGTTCCGCAGGGCGTTGAGGAACCCGAGGAACCCCTGCTGATCGTTGAGGACGCCAAAAACGATGTTCGGGTTGCCGGCCAGGGCAGCGGTGGACGCGGCGATGCCCGGGTTATTGATGCCGCTCATGTTCAGCGGGGCCGACAGGACGCTGCTGATGAAGTGGCCCCCCCCCCCCTCCAGGAAGCTGAACCCCATGCTGCGCGCCTCCGACCGGGCCACGCGGGCCACGGTCACGCACAGCTGCACCTGCATGACGCCGCCGTCGCGCAGCGCGTTGACGATGCGGCCGTTGCCGACGACGCTCGTGGCGGCCGCCAGGGCGATCGGGATGTCCTCCGCACGCTGGACGTACCCGGTGAGGACGAAGGCGTTGTTGGCCGACGGGACGACGTCGATGTTCGCCGCCGGGACGGCCTTGCGAAGGATGTATTTCAGGTGCTGGACGTCGGTCTGCACCACGACCTCGAACACCTCGCGGTTCTTATCGACGTCGATCAGGGCGATCTGCGTCACCCCCGAGGATGCCCCGGTCAGCAGCGCCGTCGTCGGATCACGCTTGAGGATCTGAATATTAACGATTCCGGTGCCCGGATCCTCGACCCGGCTGATGAGCTTCTTGGTCGTCATCTGGATCGGGACGGTGCCGTTGAGCGGCACGATGACGGGCTGGGCAGCGACGGGGGGAGGAACCTGCTCCTGGGCGGAGACGACGCCGCCGGTCAGGAGGGCAACCAGGAGGGCAGTCGTGCCCGCGAGGGGCACACGGGGATTGCGGTGCATCCTTTCACCTCTCTTCTCGGGGTGTGCAGGGCGGGTGCTCCCACCCACCTTGAAACGGTTGCTCCGGGTGTGGGGCGAGGCCCCCAACCCTACACAACATCGCGCAGGAGCCGCGCGGTCGGCCCAGAGCCGGTCGCGCGGGGGCTAGTTCCGGATAACGAAGTTACTGGGGCGAACCAGGCGAGAGTTCTCAGCGGGCGCGTCCGGTTTGTCTTTCCCCCTCTCCCATGAGGGGAGAGGGGGAAAGCAGACAGCTACTCCCGGACCGTGTCTCAGTTGTTCTTGGCGGCGCCGCGCGCGGCCGGCGCCCGGGGCGGGGCGGGCGGGGGCGGCGGCGGGACGGCGAGGCCAGCGGCCTCGTGGCGCTGCACGTCGTCCTCGATCACGTTCCCCTGATCGTCCAGCCAGAAGACTTCCTTCCACTGCCGGCCGGCCTGCTGGATCCACACCACGTGCATGCGTCGGTTGTCTTCGCGCGGGAACGGCAGCGGCTCCCACTTGTCCTGGGTCACCGGCGGGATCGCGGCGACGACCTCCGGGGCGGCCGGCGGCGGCGCTGGCTCCTCCACCTTCGGCTCGTCCTTCCGGGCGCGGACCAGGTCCGACAGCCGGGAGGTGTCGTCCTGGAGGATCTTGTCATCCCCCGGCGGCCGCAGTACCAGCCGCATCGACCCGTTCTCGGCCGCCATGCTCACGCACCGGGCGTCCTCCGGCGACAGGGCCAGGGTGACGACGCTCGCCGGCACCGCCCGGGCGCCGGTCTGGTTGATGTCCGTCGTGTCGGCGGCCAGCACCAGCACGTTCTGCAGGATCATCTTGGAGAACGTGTGATCGTCGCTGTTACCCTTGCGGTTCCAGATAATGTCTACTCGCGACCCGGGCAGGCTGGCGAAGCCGCTGGCGCTGGAATCGAGGGTGACCCGCACGCCGATCGCTCGGTGTCCCGGCGGCACGTCGAGGGTCAGCGGGCCGTCCACGAGATCTTCGGCGGTGACCCAGACGTCCTTGCGGATGGCCCGGCGGAGCGTTTTGCCCTGCAGATCCTTCAGATCCTTGAGAGCCTCCTGCGGGACGCTCTCCTTCGCAAACTCCTTCTCCATGAATACGTCCTTGGGGCTCTTGATGATGTCCCCCTGCGGAATGAACTTCTTGGCGACGAGGATCTTGACTTTCGGGATCTCCACGACCTGGACTGCCGGTTGCTCCTGCCGCTCAGCGAGTAGCTGGCTCGTCAGATAGCTGGCCCCCAGACCGCAGACGACCGCCACGACCATCAGGATCATGGTCTTCGGTTTCATCGATGCGGACCTCACGGAAGCAGGGTACTCGGGAACGCCGGGTCGCGGATGTTACTCGCTTGCCGGCGGTTGTCGAGCCCCACGCCTTATTTCGGCCGCGAGGCGCCGACAACTTCAACATTTACGATTGCAGCGAGGGCAACGGTTCTGCGGCCTTTGACGAAGGCCGGGCAAACTGCTCAGGACGGGCAACCGACTGCCACGGCGAACCCGGATTCCGGCGGACGATCGGGGGCCGGGAGCCCCCTCCGGCGGAATCCTGCGGTCACATCTCATACGCGATCCAGTTCAGGGTGTCCGGTCCTGGCTCCCCTCTCTCACAAGGGGGGAGGAGAGAAAGACCAAGCAGACACCCTGAACTGGATCGCACGTCTCACAGGGCGTGCAGCCAGAGCAGATAGCCCACGAAGCCGAGGCACAGCGGCACCCCGTAGGGCAGTCGGTGCCAGCGCGGCCGCCGCCGGTTGGCCTTCTCGGCCACCTCGGTGACGCTGGCGGCGGTCGCGAAATCGCCGAAGATCTCGCGGACGTTTTGCAGGTTGGTCCGGTACTGGCCACGGACAACGATCATTCCCAGGGCGATCAGCCCGCCGACGAGCGTGCCGGCGCAGAACGCGATGACGATGACCCACATGCCGTTCGGCACGGGGGGCACAGCGTCGGCGACCCCAAACCCATAAAATGCGCCGATCCAGGCGCCGAACCCCATCGTCATCTTGACGTCGCCGGCCCCCATCCCGCCGATGGCGTACACTGGCAGAAGCAGGCCCAGGCCCAGCGCCGTGCCGAGCAACGCCGTGCCCAGGCCGCCCGTCGCGCCCCCCGGCACCAGACCGAAGTCGTTGAGCAGGCCGAGCGCCCACCCGCTGAGAATCAGCGGGAACGTCAGTTTGTTCGGCACCTTGAACTTCCACCAGTCGATGACTGCGGCCGCGATCATGCCGGCGCAAACCACCAGGAGCGGCCAGTTCGCCCAGGTGAACAACTCGTTGTGGGGCATCGTTCGCGATCCTCTCGAAGCGAGGGTGTCAGAATCTGAGAGCGGGGCGTGCGGGCCGACGCTGGGGGGTCGGCCCGCCGCGGGGGCAGGGTCAAGGAAGATGGGGTGCAAAGGTTTTGTGGAAAGCCCACGGCACCCCAGCCTCCTGGAACTTGCCTCAGGAGCCGGTGGTGGAGCCGATGGCGCCACTGACGTTGGTGAACGTCTTGTTGGCGTTGGTGCCCAGGGCGGTGATGGCGGTGATGCACACGACAACGATGAGGGCCAGCATGACGGCGTACTCGACCGCCGTCGGGCCATCCTCGCGCCGCAGGAAATCCGCCACCGTCTGCACGAACTTAC
>JADLBT010000227.1 GCA_020847555.1 Gemmataceae bacterium | reverse complement strand
GGCAGTGGCGATGCACGGCGGCGACAGCGAGACTTCGGCGGTGCGGTACCTCGCACCGGAGTTGGTGTCGATGGACCGCGCCGAGGGCTACCTGTACAACCTGCGGCCCGAGGTGGGGTACTCCTTCAAGGGACAGGATGTCATCGAGGCCTGGGTGTCGGCGGACCTGTCGAAGACGGGGGCCATTGGCAACCCGCACCCGTCGTCCGCCGAGAAGGGCGAAGTCTCGGTCGAGTCGAAGATCGCGCGGCTGGCGCACCTGCTGGAGGCCGTCTACCGCGAGCCGAAGCGGGAGATCTTCGAAGCGCCGAAGGATGCTGGCGTCGCGGCGTCATAGGCGCGGCTGCCCCTGCTGGGCGGTGTTGCCACCGGTCGCACCGCCCAGTGCACACGGAGTCTCGTTCGTCCAGCCGTGGTGCCAGGATTTGTGATGCGCGACGTGGCCGAGGCGGCGGTCTGCGGTCTGCGCCTGACCCGCGATCTGCCGCGCTACTTGCGTGCGCCACTGACGACCGCCGCCGCCCGCGAGATGGTCGCGGCGCAGATGGCGACGCGCGAGTCCCGCTTTCTTGACCACGTTGACCGCGCGATCTTCCAGTACCCGCGCAGCCCGTACCTCGCGCTGCTCCGCCACGCCGGCTGCGAGCGCGGCGACCTGCACGCCCGGGTGCGGTGCGAAGGGAGCGAGGGGGCGTTGCGTACCCTGGCTGACAGGGGTGTCTACGTCGCCTACGACGAGTTCAAGGGGCGCCGACCGACCGTGCGCGGCAGTGCCACCTTCCACTTCTCCGACCGCGATTTCGATAGTCCGCTCCAGCTCTGGCAGTACTTTGAGCTGACGGGCGGCTCGCGGGGGCGGCCGACCAGGGTCGGCCAGACGCTCGGGTTGATCACGGACCTGGCCGTGCTGTGCGCCCTGATGCTGGACGCGCAGGGCATCGAACACCCGCGTAACCTGTTCTGGTTCGGGGCGTCCCCGGCCTGGGTGCTGATCCATCTGAAGCTCGGGCACACGCTCGACGGGTGGTTCCAGCCGATTCGCCCGCTGCCGTTGCTGGCGCGGGGCGGCGTGCAGTTCTTGCGGGTCCTGGCCCGGCAGGCGGGACTGCGCATCCCGGCGCCGTCCTGGTGCGACCTGCGGGAGCCGGGGCCACTCGTCGCGTGGCTACAGGCGCAGGCCAGCCCGGAGCGCCCGGTGCTGGTGAACTCGACGGCCAGCGGCGCCGTGCGGATCGCGGTGGCGGCGACTGAGCGCGGCGTCGAGTTGCCGGGCGTTATCTTCCACTGCCGCTCGGAGCCGCTCACGCCGTCGCGGCGCCGGCACATCGAGCAGACTGGCGCGCGGGTCGTGGCTGACTACGCTTCGGTTGAGATGTCGGTGATCGCCGTGTCGTGCGGGGCGGGCGTCGCCGCCGACGATCTCCACGTTGGACTGCACCGCCACGCCCTCATCGAGCGCGAGCGACCGGTCTTCGCAGGCGGGCCGTCGGTCAGGTCGCTGTACTTCTCGACGCTCAGCGAACACGCGCCGAAGATCGGGCTGAACGTCGAATTGGGCGACACGGCGCGCGTCGAGCAGCGCGACTGCGGCTGCCGCATCGGCGAGCTTGGCCTGACGACGCACCTGTCGGAGATCCGCAGCTTCGAGAAGCTCTCGACCGAGGGGACGACCTTCGTACTGAGCGACCTCGTCGAGATTCTGGAAAGCCGCCTGCCGGAGCGCTTCGGTGGGGTCGCCGGCGACTACCAGCTTGTGGAGGAGGAGGCGGCGACCGGCGCGGGACATCTCGTCCTGTACGTCCACCCGCGACTCGGGCCGCTGGACGAGGCCGCGCTGAGCGCAACGCTCCTGACCGAGATGGGCCGAGGCGGCACGCTGGAGGAGTACCAGGTGCAGATGATCCGGCGGGCGCAGGCCGTGACCGTGCGCCGCGCGCCGCCGCTGGCGACGGCGGCCGGCAAGGTCTTCCCGTTCCAGAGCACCCGGTTCGCGGCGTCCGGGCGGGCGTCGGCCGCCTGACCGTCATGGCGCTCCGGACCGGGGCGTGCTGTTCTGGGAGGGAGCGGTGCGCGGCGGCCCCGAGGCAAGGGCAAGCCGACGGCCAAGCGCGACGTTCAGGTGCTGAGTCCAGGCCTGTGCGGCGGTGTCGAGCGTCCAGTCGATGACCCAGGGGATCTCGCTGCTCTCGCACCCGAGGAGGTCTGCGCGGCTGATGCAGCCGTAATGCTGCAGGGCGTAGCTGCCCCGGGCGTCGCTGAGGGCTGACGTGAGTGCCTGCGCGTTCGCTTCAGCCATGGCGAGCCACGTTCGGTCGCCATCAACGTCGTAGAGGGCCAGGTGCCCCAGGCTCGTCCAGGCGCCATAGGACGCGTAGACTTGCGGATTGCCGGCTTCCAAGTCGTACCCTCCGTGCTCCCTGTTCCAGAACACGTCCTGCACCGCCTTGCCCACCTGCCGCGCCCGCCTCAGCCGCCCGGGATCGTTGTCGAGCCCAGCGACCAGGAGTTGCGCCTCGATCGCCAGACTCTGATCGTAGTTGAAGTAGCGTTGGGCCACGACCGCCGGCCCGGTCCGCTGCGCAGGCGCCTCGTAGCTGACGCTCCAGCGGTAGAGCTGCCGGTCAGGGTCGTAGAGGATGGTGTCGAGCCAGACCAGCGTATCGAGGGCCTGGGTCCGATACCGCGCGTCGCCGGTTGCGGCGAACAGCCGCCCGAAGAACAGCGCGGCGAGCGCATTCGTCTGGGCGGGTTTGCCTTCGGCGGAGTCGCCGCGACCGGTGTTCCACCAGAACCCGCCGCCGAACGTCTCGTCCCAGAGGCCGGAGGTGAGCAGGAAGTCCGCCTCGCGGCGGGCGGCGTGCAGGTACCGCGTACGCTGGCCGGCGTCGCTCGTCGTCTCCATGGCAGCCAGGAGGGCCAGCCCGGCGAGCGCGTTGTCGTCTCCGTACCGTGCCCCCGTGTCAACTTTCAGGCCGGTCGGGTCCGAGCGAGGGTAGTAGCCGCCGCCCTCGTGGTCGTACAGACGGTCGAGGAAGATGAAACCCTTGGCGAGGTGACAGTGGTCCTCAGGCTCCCCGAGCGGCACGAGCGACCCGGTCGCCGGGACCGGCACGAGTCTCCTCACCACCGATTCCAGGTCGCCCGGCCAGGAGCGCTTCGTCATCAGGAGCGCCGCGTCGGCCCAGAGCTGGGACGCAACGTACCACTGATCGACGAACTCGGTTTCGACAGCGCTTCGACGGTACGCTACGAATCGGGCTTCAGCACAGGTGTCGGCATCGCCGAGCACGCGGAGGCGCGCCCGCGTTGCCGCCTGTGCTGCCGTCGCTAGCTGCATGTACCTGACGCCCCCCGCCGTGTCTGGCGCCGCCGCAGGGGAAGCCGCTGCGGCGGGAGACGCCGCAGGCGCCGGAGAAGCAGCCACAGCCGGAGACGCGGCGGCAGCAGGTGAGGCAGCCGCCGCTGCCGGTGAAGCGGCGGCCGCTGGGGAGGCTGCCGGCCGAGATGGGCTCGCCGTGGTAGGTTGGACGCTCGGCGGCTCGACCGTTGGAGAGGCTGGTAGAGGGGTCGGCGTTGGGACCGTACACGCCGCGAGAGCGGTCATGGCGACCAGCGCCAGCGTGATCGGGAGGCGAAGCGCTCGTCGGAACATGGCACATCCTCCTGACCCCGAGAGAGCGGCCGGTCGCGTGGCGGTGACGGGCACCGAGCCCGAACGCCGGGCGGTTTTTGACGATGCGTGTAGCCGGCAGACATTCCGTTGACCGATCAGCTCCGTCGTGTCCCCACGCTAGCGTCTCAGCGTGGCCCCAAACGTTGCCGGAGGTTGCTGCAAAGTTCGTGTGAACAGGGCCGTCCAGGGGTGTTTCAAAGTCGCTCGGCGGGCCGCCTCCGGCGCGACGATGACGCCACCGCCCGCCGCCCAGACCATGTGTCGGTGGACTCGGGCGGTTCACCGGGAGCCTGACGCCGTCCTCGGCCGGCACGAGAGCGTCCGACCGCACGTCACGGCACCCGCGTGCTGGACTTTGAAACACCCCTGCAGGGCCGTCCAGGGCTGTTTCAAAGTCGTCTGGTGGAGAGACAGAGGCGTCGGAAGAGGGCGGCGGGGCGGGCGGCGAAGCACTGGTGGGCAGCGGCGATGTCGGGGCCGCGCCAGCGGTGGAGGAGGGAGATGGCCAGGTTTCGGAAGCCGGTATGGTGCTTGCCGTGCCAGAAAGCCCCGCCGTATACTCCGTGTGCGAGTTTGCCCTCGTGGCGGAATAGGTATACGCGGCAGGTTGAGGGCCTGTGTCCGGAAGGACGTGCTGGTTCGAGTCCAGTCGAGGG
>JADLBT010000226.1 GCA_020847555.1 Gemmataceae bacterium | reverse complement strand
GGCCGATCCGGGCGAACGGGGCCCAGATCACGGAGGACGCGCTGGCCGCCATCCTCGAAGAAACGCGCGGGTACCCGTACTTCCTCCAGGAATGGGGAAAGCACTCCTGGGACGCAGCCTCTGAGTCGCCGATTGACGCCGAGGACGTCCGGGCAGCCACGCAAACAGCCGTGGCGGCCCTCGACGACAGCTTCTTCCGGTTGCGGTTCGACCGTCTCACCCCTTCGGAGAAGCGCTACCTGCGGGCGATGGCCGAGCTCGGGCCGGGGCCCCATCGTTCCGGAGAGGTCGCGGCCCAGCTCGGCAAGACGGTCAACTCCGTCGCGCCCGTGCGGAACAACCTTATCGCCAAGGGGATGATCTGGAGTCCCAGCCATGGGGACACGGCATTCACGGTGCCCCTCTTCGATGAGTTCATGCGCCGCGTGATGCCCGGCGGGGACTGGTAGCGGCGCCCCGATCCCGGTTCGGTGGGAACATCCGCATGCAGCTCCGTGCGCCACAGTGGTGGCACTGCGCGGTGAGAGGGCCTTCACTACCGCACGCACGGCGCGCGGGCTACCGGAAGCGCAGGTACGCGAGCCGCCAGGCGACCGTCAGGGCGGAGGCGGCGGCAAGCACGATGAGCGTCCACCAGCACTGGCCCGCCACCGTCCCAACCGCCGCGACGAGCGAGCGCACGTCCCGGCTGGCGAGGCCGAAGACGCCGTCCGAGGGCTCCAGGTGCATGCTCGCTTCGATGCGCGCTCGGCTGTAGCTCACCGCCAGCGCGCCCGCCAGCGCCAGCATGCCGACGAACTCGGGCTGCGGGTGGGACTCGAACCGCACGGCGTAGACGGTCATCCCGCCGAGCATGAGGGCGTCCGCGTAGCGGTCGGTGACGGCGTCGAAGACGGCCCCGAAGCGGGTCGCGAGGGACTTCAGCCGCGCCAGTTCGCCGTCGATCCCGTCCGCGACGGAGGCCGCCTGGATGAGGATGCCGCCGGCGATGTTCGCCCCGGCCGCCGTCAGCGCCGCCGCCAGCACCGCCACCAGCAGCGTCGCGGCGGTGAGCGCGTTCGGGGTCAGCGGCGTGCGGGCACAGGCGCGCGCGGCCGGCCGGCTGAGGGGCCGGTTCAGGTAGCGCGACACCAGCCCGTCGTAGGCCACTAGACCGCGCCGGCCTGCACGGACAGCGCCGCACCCGCCGCCGCCAGGTCCTCGGGCGTGTCCACGTCGTACCAGAAAGCCCCGCCCGTGTCGGCGGCGAAGAGCAGGCCGCGGCGCGCCAGTACCCCGAACAGCACCGAGAGCTCGCAGTCCTCCGGAGCTTCCTCGAAGGCGTCCCACGCTGAGGACGAGAGGAGGAAGGCGCCCGTGTCGAGCGCGTCCCAGCGCTCGAGGTCCTTGCCGATCGCCTCGACGCGGCCGCCGGCGCCAACCCGCACCTTCGCCGCCTCCTCGGTGTACTCGCGTGCGTGCGCGGTGAAGTCGGCGGCCACGAAACAGGCCCCGGGCGCCGGCGGGTCCTCCGCCGCGTCGAGCAGCGCCCGCACGACCCCGGCCGAGAGGAGGTGGTCACTCATGACAAGCAGGAATGGCCTGTCCTGGCAGGAGTCGCGCGCCGCCAGCAGCGAGAGGGACGCGCCCGCTTCGAAGCGCGGGTTCTCGACGAAGCAGACCTGCGGGCTGGTGCGGCCTCTGGCAGAGAGCGCGTCACGCACCTGGCTGCTTCGATACCCGGTCACGACCACGGCGCAGCCGACGCCCGCTTCGGCGAGCGAGTCGAGCGTGTATTCGAGCATGGGACGCCCGTGCAGCGGGACGAGCGGCTTGGGCAGCGCGTCCGTGTGGGCGCCGAGACGGCCGCCGACCCCGGCCGCGAGGATCACAACAAGCATGAATACTCCAATCGAAACTACCCCAATGATACCCCGCGGCGCCGCGGCTACGCTTTGTGACTAAAGGCACAAACGACCGCAAGGGCCGCCTTACGGGGCCAAACGGCGGTCCCTGCTTGTGAAAGGAAGCACGAACATTGACCACAACAGGGCCGCGACGTCGCGGCCGCGGAGGGAGCACATCATGCCACGCGAAGTGATCGACCTGAAGGTTGGCCGGCGAGGCTTTCTGAAGAAGGCAGCGGCCGGCGCCGCCGTCGTCCCAATGGCCGGCGGGCTCATCGCCGCCGCCTGCAATGACGAGACGGCGGGGGCGGGCCAGAAGGCTGTCGACTACAAGACGCCCGAGCCCGGCGCCGAAAAGACCGCCGTCGCCGCCGTCCCTGCGGACACCAGCAAGGTCACGCAGGCCGGCCACGACTGGCAGACGATCGACCAGCAGCACAAGAAGGGCATCGAGGACTTCCTCAAGAACCAGACCACACCCATCACGAAGGGCGAGGGCAACGTCCTCGTCGCGCCGCGCATCGAAAACGGCGTCAAGGTCTGGGACATCACCTGCGACGAGATCGAGTGGGAGACCGTCCCGGGCAAGATCGAAAAGGGCCGTGGTTACAACAAGATGATCCCGGGCCCGATCCTGCGCGGCACCGTCGGCGACAAGGTGCGCATCAACGTCACGAACAACCTCGAAGAGAGCACCGCCGTCCACTGGCACGGCCTGATCGTGCCGAACAACCAGGACGGCGTGCCGTTCCTGACGCAGCCGCCCATCGAGCCGGGCAAGACGTTCACCTACGAATTCACGCTGCGCAACTCCGGCAGCCACATGTACCACTCGCACCACAACTCGGCGGACCAGGTGAACCGCGGCCTGCTCGGCGCCTTCATCGTGGACCCCGCCCCCGGTTCGCCCGAGGCGGCCGCCATGCCGAAGTTCGACAAGGAGTACGTGCTCGTCCTCAACGACGTGGCGCTCGGCTTCACGATCAACGGTAAGGGCTTCCCGGCGACGAAGGCGCTGACGGCGAAGAAGGGCCAGCGCGTGCTCCTGCGCTGGATCAATGAAGGGCTGATGAACCACCCGATGCACCTCCACGGGATGCCCATGGAGGTCTGGTACCGGGATGGCTGGCCGGTCGTCCCGCCCTACAAGGTGGACACGATCGACGTGCCGGCGGGCAACCGCTTC
>JADLBT010000225.1 GCA_020847555.1 Gemmataceae bacterium | reverse complement strand
GCGCACGCAAACCCCCTCACCCCCCGGCCCCCTCTCCCACCAGGGGAGAGAGGGGAGAAGGCGCAGCGCCATTGGGTCCGCGGGCCTGGTGGCCTGGCTGGCCCAGCGCGGCCTGTACCTGCGCCCGCGACAGGATCACCGCCTGACGGTCGGCGTGCAGCGGTCGTGCGGAGAGCGCCGGTGCCAGCTCCCGCCACAGTCGGCCGCGCGGGCCGTCCACCTCCAGCAAGAAATAGTCGGTGCCCGCCGTCAGCACCCGGTCCAGCCGCTTCCGCCAGTCGGGGGCCAGTGCCGGTACGAGGACCGCATCGGCGATCACCTCCGGCGGCAGGTAGAACCCACGCGAATCGGCGTACACGCGCACGCGCTCGCCGAGCCGTCCGATCAGGTACGAGCCGTGCTCGGGGATGCTGAAGATGCGCGCCGGCTCGCCCTTGGGCGGCAGGTGCGTCGCCAGCCAGTCCGCGGCGGCGGCCGGGTACTCCGGGTCGGCCGGGCGCGGCAGCGCGCGGTTGAGCGGCGGCACGACTGCGACCACGACCAGCGTCGCCAGCGCCGCCGCCAGTACCCGCGGTTGCCAGCGCAGCAGCGGACGGGCGAACGCCTCCCGTAATCCGGCCAGGCGTGCGACGAGCCCGGCCGACTCCAGCCGGGCGGCGACGACCGGCACGCCGACGACCAGCCAGACGAGCACGCAGTCCGTCACGCCGCGGAACGCCACTGCCGCCAGCAGCAGCGTGCAGCCGAGCAGCGCCCACTCCCAGCCACGCACGGCCCGCGGCCGCGTCAGGGCGGCGGCCGCCACCACCGCGACCAGCGCCGCCAGCACGCCGAGCGAGAGCGGGTAAGTGCCGGCGAACTGGTGGGCCGGCAGCAATTCCCCGAAATGCCTCATGATCGGGTGGCGCACCTCGGGACTGAACGGATAGAGCAGGCGCCCGACTGGATCCGGCCCGGCCAGCGACGCCGCCAGCGCCAGGATGCCGGTCGCGGTCAGCCGGCGCAGCGCCCCCGGCGGGAGCGGCGGGTTGAAGCGCACCGCCCGGTTCAGCCACTCCCACGCCACCGCGCCGGCCAGCAGCGCCTGCCCCGCGATCACCGCCGGGTGGCTGTTCGCCCAGACCAGGTACAGCACCGGCAAGCGCCAGTCGAACGCACGTGTCCGGCGGCCAGCGCAGGTGTCGCGCAGCCAGCCCGCCGCGAGGAGCAGTCCCAGGTTCGACACCCACAGCGGCCGCGGCGACCACATCGGCAGCGACACCACCAGGGCGATCAACACGGCTGGCATGGCGGCCGCGGGGACGCTCTCCACGCGCATGCGCCACCCCACCGCGACGAGCGGCGCCGCGATGAGCAGCACCTTGAGCAGGGCCAACCCCGGCTCGCCGAACGCCCGGTCGGCGGCGTAGGCGACGACCTCGTACAGCCATTCGTGGTCCGGGAGCGCGCGCCCGTGCGCGGTGTAGGTGAACGACTCGGGCGGGTGCAGGTCGCCCGACTGAACGATCAGGCGGCCGGTGGCGACCTGCCAGTAGTGGTCCGAACCGCCGAGCGGTTGGAAGTAGGCGTGGACCAGCACGGCGGCCACGAGCAGGGTGGCGACTGAAAGACCGGCCGAGGGCGTGGGTCCGGTGTTCATCCGCGCCCGCCCTCCCCTTCCGCGTGCCGCGCCTTCCGGCGCAGCTGTTTGAGCAGGCGGGCCATGTCCGCCGGCAGCGGCGCTTCCCACGTCATGCGCTCGCCGGTCGTCGGGTGCTCCAGGCCGAGCGTGGCGGCGTGCAGGGTGGGACGTTTGGCCCCGCTCGCGTCCGGCAGCGGCCGACCGTGCGGCGGGCGGTCGTACACGTGCTCGCCGCACAACGGCGCTCCGAGTTCACCGAGGTGGATGCGCACCTGATGCGTCCGCCCCGTCTCCAGCCGGCATTCGACCAGGGCGAAATCCCCCAGCTCCTCCACGACATACACATGAGTGACAGCCCGCTGTCCCTCGCCCGGTTTCTCGGTGCTGCCGCGGCGGCCGTCGCCCCGATCGCGGACGATGCGCGACTCGACGCGCCCCGGCCGCGGGATGCCGCGCGTCAGCGCCAGGTAGGTGCGCTCGATGGTGTGTTCGCGGAACTGGGCACCGAGGTGTCGGGCCGCCTCCGGCGTGCGGGCGAAGGCGACGAGGCCGCTCGTCTCCCGGTCCAGTCGATGCACCGGGATCACCCGCGCCGCCCGCCCCTGCCGGCCCTTCGGGAGCAGGTCCGGCAGCAGGTCGGCGAGGGTGGCCGGCAGGAAGCGGCGGCCGCGGGGGCCGAACTCCTCGGCCTCGTACTCGTGCCGCATGGTGGTCAGGCCGGCCGGCTTGTCCACGATGACAAGCCGATCGTCGGCGTGGCGGACGGTCGGCGGCGTTCCTTGCTCCTCGCGGTGCCGCGCGGCTTTCGTCTGTGAGCGTGCGTGCGGCGGCGAGGGGTCGAGTTCCGCTTTGAGCGACTGACCCGGGGCGACACGCCAGGCCGGATCGGCGCAGACCTTGCCGCCGATGCGCACGCGCCGTGCCTGGACGAGGCGGCGCACCTCGGCAGCCGACAGCTGAAAGTGAGCTTGCAGCAGGGCGGCCACGGTGCGACCGGACTCGGTCCGGGAGACGGTGATTCGGCGGATGGGCATCGGCAACACGGTGCGGTTCGCGCACCATCTCACCAGCCCGTCGCTGGCGCTCCGGGTTGGTCGGACGGATGAGTGGCTCAGGGGCGGGCGAACATGCTATCGTCGAGGCGGTTGAAGTAGTGGATCTCGGTACATTCCAGGTCCATGAAGTGCTGCCCATCGCGGTACAGCGCCGAGCGCATGGACAGGCGCACGCCCTCGACCGGGACGCGCCGCCAGCCCTGCTTGAGGTAGACGCCGCCGTCTCGCCCGAGCGCGGCGGTCGCGGCGGTGCGGCGCAGCGGATTCGGATCCTTCAGCGCCTTTTCCAGCACCGGGTTCGGCTTGCCGCCATCGGTCGCGAGGGCCGCCAGTGCGCCCTGGACCTCGCGCTGCATCGCCTCGTCGGGCGCCCAGGCGAAGTAGTCGAGCAGCACCTCGGCGGTCCCGGGCGGACGGCGCAGCGCGAGCAGCCGCACCACTGCGGCGGTCAGCCTCGTCTCGGCGCCCTTGGTGACGTGTTCGAGGCACTGCTCGGCACGCCGCGCAACTTCGCGGTCCGAGTCGCGCAGCATCGTCCGCAGCAGCCCCGCCGCCTTGATCCCGCATTCCTTCAGCGCCTCGGTCGCCTTCTGACGCACGGCGAACGACTTGTGCCCGAGCTTGACGAGCAGATCCTTGATGCGTGTCTGCTCCGCCGCGTCCGGGAGGGCGCGGCGCACGAACGCCACCAGTTCCTTGCCGTCCGTGCCGACCTTCGCGGCCCGCAGCGCCTGCTCATCCGCCTCCGCCGGGTCGTAGACGCGGTAGTCCTCGTAGTAAACCTCCTGCAACACCTCGCGTTCCCGGTTCGGGTCCACCACCTGGTTCGCCGATTTGATGAGCAGGCCGGTCGTCTTGTCGAAGTACAGCTTCACCTCCTGCTTGCCCGCCTTCTGGACCGAGACGCCCAGAACCGGCTTGCCCTTGACCTGGCTCTCACCGAGCGGCGCAAGGGTGTAGCCCTTGTCCTTGACAAGCGTGACCAGCCCGCAGACGCGGTCGGCGTAGATCGACTTCTGCACCCGGTCGAGGAAGTCCTTGTCGAGGTCGTAGGTGGCGCCGTCGTAACTGATCCAGCCCTTGTCGCCATCAAGGACGAGGACGCGCGTCTGCGGCACGTCCTTGACCTTGCCGCGCAGGATGAGGCGGCGGCGGTTACCCGGTTCGCTGTAGCTTTCCCCGCTGAAGGTGAAGCCGTCGGTGTGGAACGTCCCGCGACTCTTGCGGTAGCTGGCGACCTTCCTGTCGAGCTTGTCCAGCCCGCCCTCGGCCCTGATCGCCTTCTCGATGAGGGCGCGCGCCTCCGACTTCTGGGCTCCCGCTCGGCCCTCGACCCCAAACAGCAGCGCCCCCGCCAGCAGCGCGGACAGGATCTTCCCCATGTGTCCCTCCCCGGCTTTCGGACCGCGAACGCAGAGGCCCTTCAACTCAGCCTAAAGCCTGAAGGAGGTGGAGTCAACGTCCCGGGCCGCCGCGGGCGACTGGACAACCTGCGCCGACTGCGCGATGATGAGCAGATAGGGAGCAGTCCCGCCGACCAACCCGGAGCGTCAGCGCCGGGCACCCCAGGCGCCCGGCGCTGATGC
>JADLBT010000224.1 GCA_020847555.1 Gemmataceae bacterium | reverse complement strand
GTCTGGGACGGCGGCGGGTCCAGGTCACGGAGTACTCCGAGCGGCTCAACACGCCCGTCCAGGCGACGGGCGCGGACGGCTTCAAGGCCGCCCTTGCGCTACTCTGGGAGCGCCGCAGCAACGTGCCTTCAGCGTTCCCCGTGTTGGCCGTGCACGACGAGATCGTCGTGGAGTGCGACGAGCATGACTCGGATGCCGTGATGTTTTGGCTGTACCAGTGTATGAAGCAGGGGATGGCTTCCGTGCTGGGCGAAGAGCCTAGGATCGACATAAGAGTGGGAAAGACATGGGCTGGCTAGGAGCGAACCCCGTGCAATGACCGTCCTGGCAGACGGACTGCTGGGTGCGGCTCAATTTTCTGCGGGTGTAGCTGGGCGATGGGGGAGGAAGCGTCGGTTCCAGGGGTGAGCCTTGGTGGGGCGTCCATCGACGAAGGTCTTGGGTGCGGGCGTGGCTGGTGGTGGCGTGGTGGGGGTGACGCTGGGAGGAGGTACCGGGGGCGGGTCGGTCGGCGGCAGCATGGCGGTCTGAGCGGCGGAGCGGGCGGCGCGTCGGTCGGCCTGGAGCGCCCGGCTGCGAGCGCGGGCAGCGGCCCGGAGGTGGGCTGCGATCTGGGGCCAGGCTTCGTCCCAGCGGTCGGCGCAGGCAACGGTGCGGAGGGCCAGCATCGGATCGACGTGCTCGGGGCTCCAGTGCATGCCGCTGCCCTTGAGGCGATCCTGGACGACGACCTTGTTGGCGCCCTCGACGAGGCCGCTGCCGATCGGGTAGCCCTGCGCGCGGAAGGTCGGGTACTCGATCTGGTCCAGGCGTGGCTCCAGGTAGGCCAGGGCGGCGTCGCGGTGCGTGCCGGCCGGCAGCGCCCGGACGGCGGCCAGGACCGGCGCGGGCCCGTCGTGCTTGAGGGCGTGGGCCTGCTCGGCGAGCCACGCCTTGGAGGCCGGGGTGGCCGCCATCCCGACGCCGAGCGCCTCGTGGCCGGCCCGGGTCAGGTACTCGACCGCGTGCGGGAAGTCGAGCACCCGCACGGCGTCGCGGCGATGGAAGTCGACGAAGCCCTGCAGCCAGGCGGCCCCGTCCATGACCGCGACCACCGTCTCGGCGGTGCCGACCCCGCGCCGGTGCGTCTCGGCCAGCGCCAGCCGCCGGAACGCGGCGTGCTCGGCCCGCCGCGAGAAGTACGACGGCTCGCGCGCCCGGGCCTCGCCGCCGGCGGCCCGGACGACCTCCCCGATGGCCAGCGTCTTGACCTCCGCCCACTGCTTGCCGACCAGGGAGATCATGGCCCCGTCGGCGCTCACCTGCAGCACGGCCGGCCCGACCGGCTCCGGCGTCGGGCGGCGCTCCAGCGCCTCGACGACGGCCGCCTGCTCGGCCACGTGCGCTGCCCCGGCCGCCTCGGTCAGCCGCTGGGCGACCTGCCGGCTCACCGCCGCCTGCGTCAGCCAGCCCAGTTCCCGCGCCGCGTGCGCGAACGGCATCCAGCTCCCCAGCCGGACCAGGCTCGCCTGCAGCCGGGGCGTCAGCAGCCCCGGCAGCAGCCCCAGCTCATCGTCCAGGGGGGAAAGACCCGTCCCCGCAGGTGGGACAGGCCGCGTACGTCCGCCGGAGCCGCACCTCGGCCCCGCCCTGCGTCAGCAGCGTCCGGTCGCTCGCCCCTCGCGCCTGCAGCGGCCTCCCGCATCGTTCGCAGGCCGGGCGCTCGTCCGACGATTCCGTCGCCACATCGGCGGCGGCCGCCGCCTGCGCCAGGTCCGCCAGCACCCGCGCCCTCACCTGATTCAGCCGCTCGTCCAGCGCCGCCTCGATCTCGCTCAACGTCGCCTTCGGGTGCGCCGCTCGCCACTCCGCCATCCCGGTCCACACCGACTCCGCGTCCCCGGCCCACCGCCCCGCCGCTCCCTCCAGACGCCTCCGCCTCCCCATCCCTTCCCTCCTGACTCGACCCTCTCCCCCATTCTCTCAGCTTTGCAGAATCTCGGGCCGCACCCTGTTGGAGAAAAAGGCTTGCCCAGTGGCCGGACGCGGCCTATACTCCGGATTCGGTCGCCTGCTCCGAGTACGGAGACGCCCGCACCTGCCGGGCACCGGCGAGCCGCCTCTTTGATCGCCCTGGCGGGCCTTCGCCTGTCCTTGCGTCGACGCTCCAGGCAGACTCCCGCCGGATCTGGAAGCATGATCGACGTACAAAGCTTGACCAAAGACTACGGCACGCGTCGCGCCATTAGCGACATCTCCTTCAAGGTGGAACGGGGCGAAGTCCTCGGGTTCCTGGGTCCGAATGGCGCCGGTAAGACGACGACCATGCGGATCATCACGGGCTACATGCCGCCCACCAGCGGCACGGTGACCATCGCCGGCTACGACATCTTCAAGCAGTCGCTTGAGGCACGCAAGCGGGTCGGCTACTTGCCGGAGTCTGTGCCGCTCTACACGGATATGTCCGTGGGCGGCTATCTCGACTTCATGGCGAAGATCAAGGGGATTCCTCGGGGCCAGCGCCGTGGGCAGGTCGAGAAGGTGATGGAGCAGACCCACATCGTCGACCGTCGCCGTCAACTGATTGGCAAGCTCTCGAAGGGGTATCGGCAGCGGGTCGGCCTGTCGCAGGCGCTCCTGGGCGAACCGGACGTGCTCATTCTGGACGAGCCGACCGTCGGGCTGGACCCGCGCCAGATCACCGATGTGCGCGAGCTCATCAAGGGGTTCGGCAAGGATCACGCGGTGATCCTGAGCACCCACATCCTGCCTGAAGTCAGCATGGTCTGTTCGCGCGTGCTGATCGTGGATGACGGCAAGGAAGTGGCCGAGGACACGCCCGAGAACCTGATGAAGCAGCTACGAGGGTCGGAGGCGCTCCACGTCGCCGTGCGTGGCCCGCGTGACGAGGTGGTCTCCTGCCTGCGCGGCGTGCCGAAGGTGCTGACCGTGGCGGCGACCGGCGAACAGTCGGACGGCGTCGGCGTGTACGAGGTCGCCAGCGACCCGTCGGCAGATGTGCGTGAGGAGCTTGCGCGGGCGGTCGTCAACGGCGGATTCGGCCTGCTGCAGCTTCAACAAGCCGGCGTCAGCCTGGAAGATGTGTTCCTGCGCCTGACTACCGTCGAGGACGAGGCAGCAGCCGCCGAGGAGGATGCCGCCTGATGAACACTTTCGCCATCGCCGAACGCGAGTTGAAGGCGTTCTTCGCATCGACCGTGGCCTGGGTCATCGCGGCGGCGTTCATGCTGATTTCGGGCTTCCTGTTCACGGTCATCCTGTTGAACTCGAATGAGGCCTCGATCCGCTTCCTCATCAGTAACCTGAGCGTCGTGTTCCTCTTCATCGCCCCGTTCCTGACGATGCGGCTGCTGGCCGAGGAGAACCGGCTCGGCACCGTCGAGCTACTCCTGACGAATCCGGTGCGCGATGTCGAGGTGGTGCTGGGCAAGTTTCTGGGCGTGATGGGCTTCATCCTGGTGATGCTGGCACTGACGCTCTACTTCCCGGCCCTGCTGTTCATCTTCGGTAACCCCGATCCCGGCCCGATAATCAGCGGCTACCTTGGCGTCATCCTCCAGGCTGGCGCCTTCGCCGGCATCGGGCTGGCGGCCTCCTCGACGACCGAGAACCAGATCGTGTCGGCGTTCCTGGCGTTCGCCGTGAACCTGATCCTCTGGCTGAGCGAGTCAATCTCGCAGTTCGTCGGCCGTCCGCTGGACGCGG
>JADLBT010000223.1 GCA_020847555.1 Gemmataceae bacterium | reverse complement strand
GAGGGGGAGACGCCGTGTCTTCCCCCTCACCCCCGGCCCCTCTTCCACGAGGGGAGAGGGGGCAGAAGAGCGCGGACAAGGAGACCGCCTCTCATGGCCGAGATCCGTGCCTTTCGCGCCTTCCGCTACGACCTGGGCCGCGTCGGCGCCCTGAGCGACGTGATCGCACCGCCCTACGACGTCATCGACCCGGCGCTGCAGCAGGCGCTGTACGACCGCAGCCCGTACAACGCCATCCGCCTGATCCTCAACAAGGAACTGCCGACCGACACCGACAACGTCAACCGCTACACGCGCGCCGCCGCCTGCCTGCGCGACTGGCAGCGCGACGGCGTCCTCACCCAGGACTCGGCCCGGTCGCTGTACGTCTACCACCAGGACTTCGAGGTCGAGGGGAATCGCTACACCCGGCGCGGGTTCATGGCGCGGGTGCGGTTGGAGCCGTTCGGCCAGGGGCGCATCTACCCGCACGAGGAGACGATGTCCGGCCCAAAGGCGGACCGGCTGAAGCTGTTCCACGCGACCGGGATGAACCTCAGCCAGATCTTCGGCCTGTACCCCGACCCGGACGGCGCCGTGCAGCGGGCTCTCGACGACGCCGTCGGCCGCGCCCTGCCGGTGCAGGCGACCGACCATCTCGGGGTGGTGAGCAAGGTCTGGCCAGTGGCCGACCAGCAGGTGGTCAGCGCGGTGACCGGGCTGCTCGGGCCGAAGCCGGTCTTCATCGCCGACGGCCACCACCGCTACGAGACGGCGCTGCGCTACCTGGAAGAGCGGCGGGCGGCGGGCGAGGCGACCGACCCGGAGGCAGCGCCCAACTTCGTGCTGATGATGCTCGTCAGCATGAGCGACCCGGGCCTCGTGATCCTGCCGACGCACCGACTCGTCTCCGGCCTGCCGAACCTGACGGCGGACCAGTTGCGGGCGGCGCTCGGCGAGGCGTTCGAGATGGAGACAATCGGCCAGGGCGAGAAGGGCGCCCGAGACGCCTGGGAACTGATCGAGGCGGACGGCGGGCAGGGGTTGCTCGGGTTCGGGACGATCGCGGACGGGACGTGGCAGATAGCCCGGTTCCGCGCGCCGGCGCGGATGACCGAATGGGCCGCCGACCACAGCCCGGCGTGGCGCGACCTCGCGGTCAGCGTGCTGCACGTCGCCGTCCTCGACCGGCTGCTGCCGCAGGCCCTCGGCGGCAAGCCGCAATGCCAGTACGTCCACCTGCTGCGCGAGGTGACCGACGCCGTCGCGGCGCGCGAATGCCAGCTGGCTGCCCTGGTGCCGCCCGCGTCGATGCAGGACGTCGAGCGAATCGCCGGCAACCTGGAGAAGATGCCGCCCAAATCGACCTATTTCTATCCGAAACTGCTCAGCGGCCTGGTATTCAACTCCCTCAGGACGAGCTAACGCATCAAACGTGGCGGCGCCAACGAGCCGGAAGTGTCAGCGACGGAGGCTTGGACAGATCCGTCGCTGACGCTTCCGGCTCGTCGGATCCTGTCCGCCAGCTCAAAGGTTCAGCGCCTCCTCGACCGGACGCAGATCGCAGAAGTCCTCTAACCAGCGTCCCAGCCGCTCCGAACGCCGGGCCAGAAAGTCCCGCTGCGCCAGCCAGTCGGCCTCGCTCAGCGCCGTCAGACGCCGTCGGCGGCGCAGGGCGTCCACCAGGGCGCGGCAGAAGCGGGCGTCGTCGAACAGCCCGTGAAGGTAGGTTCCGCAAGTCCGCCCGTCAGCGCTGACCGCGCCGTCTTCCACCGTCTCGTCGCTGGGCTGGCGGCGCACCCGCAACCAGGGACGGACGCCGGCCCGACGGGTACTGGCGCCCTGGTGAATCTCGTATCCCACCACCGGGCACTCCGCACACAGACTCGTTGCGGCGACCACCTCGCCCTCGACGCGCGCCAGCGTTTTGCGGGAAGCGAAGACGGTATCGACGTCCAGCAGTCCCAGTCCCTCGGCGTGGGAGCACGCCGATTCAACCGCGTCCGGGTCGGCGACGGTGTGGCCGAGCAGCTGCAGGCCGCCGCAGACGCCGAGGATCACGGGGCCATCGGTCCGGGACGCCAGCCCCTGGAGTTCGTCCGCCAGCCCGCCGGCCCGCAGCCACTCCAGGGCGCGCACCACGGTACGGGTGCCGGGCAGGATGACCAGATCCGCCGAGTGCAGCTGGCCCGCCGCGCTGACGTAGCGCACCCCCACCCCAGGAGCTCGCGCCAGCGCGGCGAAGTCGGTGAAGTTGCTGATCCCCGGCAGGCGCAGCACCGCCACGTCCACCGCGGCGGTCGCGGCCGAGCCGGCCAGTCCGAGGGAGTCCTCCTCATCCAGGCAAATCGTCGGATCATACGGGAGTACGCCCAGCACCGGCCGGCCCGTGCGGGCGCGGACGAACTCCAGCCCGGGGTCGAGCAGCGAGGCGTCCCCGCGGAACTTGTTGATCACGAACCCGACGACGCGGTCCCGGTCCTCCGCGTCGAGCAGTTCCCAGGTGCCGATCAGCTGCGCGAACACCCCGCCGCGCTCGATGTCGGCGACCAGGACCACCGCGGCGCCGGCGTGTCGGGCCATGCGCATGTTGACCAGGTCGTGTTCCTTCAGGTTGATCTCGACCGGGCTGCCGGCCCCCTCCAGGACGACCGCGTCCTGCGTCGCGGCCAGGCGGTTGTAGGACTCGGTAATGGCGCGCCAGGCGTGGGGCCTGTAGGCGTAGTAGTCGCGGACGGCCATGACGCCGATGCCGCGCCCCTGGACGACGACCTGACACCCGCGGTCGAGGGGCTTGAGCAGGACCGGGTTCATGTCGGCGGACGGCTCGACGCCGAGCGCGTCCGCCTGGGCGGCCTGGCTCCGGGCGATCTCCTCGCCGCGCACGGTGACGGCGCTGTTGAGCGACATGTTCTGCGCCTTGAACGGCGCGACGCGCAGCCCGCGGTCGCGCAGCCAGCGGCCGAACGCGGCGGTGAGGACGCTCTTGCCGACGTGTGACGCGGTCCCCTGGATCATCAGTGCGCGGGTCATCGGCAAGTGGGGGTCGGGGGTAACGGGACAGGCACCCGGTCCTCGGTACTGCACCTACAACTCCGCAAGCGCCTCCAGCAAGCGTCCGTTGTCTTCCGCCGTCCGGGCCGCGATCCGCACGAAACGGGCGTCCAGCCCGACGAAATTGGAGGCGTCCCGCACCGCGATCCCGCGCCCGAGCAGCCGGCGCGCGACCTCGGCGGAGGTCTGCCCAGCCAGCTGCACCAGGACGAAACTGGTTCCCGAGGCGATCGGGTGACAATGCGTTGACGCACGGGCGAGATGATTTGCGAACGGGCGGGCCTCGCCGTCGAGCCAGGCGCGGGTGCGCGTCCGATACACCTCGTCCGCGAGGGCCGCCAGCCCGGCCGCCTGCGCCAGCGCGTTGACCGACCACGGCACCGCCTGCTCCTTCAGGCGCGTGGCCCACGCTGGCGGGGCGACAGCGTAGCCGAGACGCAGGCCCGGAAGGGCGTAGAGTTTCGTCAAACTGCGGACCACGATCAGGTTCGGCAGGCGCCCGACCTGGCCGGCCAGGCTCCCTGTTGCGGCAGCCGGGGCGAGGGCGAGCGGCAGAAACGCCTCATCGACGGCGAACAAGGTGTGCGGGTGAGAACGCACCCACGACGCCAGCTCGTCCGGCGGCCAGACCTGTCCGGTCGGGTTGTTGGGGCTGCCAACCCAGACCAGATCCGCGCCGCAGGGATCGAACGGCGCCGGCCGAAAGTCGTCGCCCTCGGCAAGCCAGTGACTCACCTCGGCACCGACCGCGAGGGCCGCCCGGAGGTATTCCGTGTAGGTCGGCTCGACGAGGGCGACGCGACGCGGCCGAACGGTTCGGGTGACGAGGTAAATCAGGTCGTTCGCGCCGTTGCCGACCACCACCTGATCGGGCGAGCAATCGTGCAGGGCGCCGAGGCGCTCGGCCAGGGCGCGGCACTCGGGATCGGGGTAGTGGCGGACGGCGTCCAACCCCTCGCGCAGCGCCCACACGACCGCAAGGGGCGGGCCGAGCGGGTTGACCGTCACACTGAAGTCAAGCAGCCCGCGCGCCGCCGCCCCGGCCCGATCGCCGTGCCGGAACAGCGGCGCCGGGTCGCCCGCGCCGCGCTCGACCCGCCTCATTGTGCGGCCGCCTTGACGCCGCTCAGCGGGTGCCGGGTGACCGCCTCCCACGCCAACTCCTGCAGCAGCCGATTCAGGTTCGCGTCCGCGTTCCCCTTCGCCAGGACGTTCGGCATCGGCAGGCCGACCGGCGATCGGCGATAGATCACGGCGAAGTGGCAGTATGCCGCGAGGGCCTGCAGCGGCGGCCGCGCGTGGCCGATGGCGTCGGTGAACAGATCCGACTGCTTCTTGAGGCCCGGCGCCTCGCCGGCGAGGATCTTCGCGCGCAGGGCGATGACCGCCTGGCCGACCGGGACGACGAACACCGCCTGCCTGCCGTACTTCTTGTTGAGGTCGCGCGCGTGGTCGTCCATGCTCTGGAAGTACGGGGCGTGCAGCTTCCGCAGGTCCGCGATGGTGGGAGCGTCGTGATCGACCGCCTTCGGCCGCTGCTTGAAGGTCGGCTCGTAGATGTCGAACGGCAGCCAGAACTCCTGGACGGTGATGCGCACCTTCGGATTGTGCTCCAGTGCCAGCTTGACGAAGTTCTCGATCCCCTCGTCGGGCAGGTAGATGGGCGACAGGGTCAGCACGTCCACCTTGCCGGCACGAAGGGCTGTCTTTGCCGCGTTCTTCTCCTCCGCCACATTCCAGTGCTGAATCACGCGCGACCCGCCGATACTCGACAGCCCGACGTTCGCGTGGTCCTTGATCTCGGCGCCGCGGGCCATGTCCACGAGGATCCTCGGGACGAAGACGTGAAAACTGTGACCGCACGTGAAGACACGCTGGCCCGTCTTGACCGGCCCACTCGCCGGGCTGGCCCTGTCATCGGCGTGGGTCGCGGGAACGGTCAGCAGGGCGAGGGCGAGCGTGACCGCTCCGGCCCGGAACACCGCCTTGGGGAGAGTGTACATGAATGTGGCTCCTGGGGTGGGTATCAGCCTCCGACTGGGGCATTCTGCGGACTCTGGCCCGACTGTCAAGCGCCAGATGGCACACCACGGTGCCTCGGATATGCTGTCGGTGTCCGGCCCGATCTCGACAACAACTCCCACGGGGGCGTCCCTCATGTCGTCGCGCACCTTCTTGCAGTAAGGGCTGGAGGAAACCCGCATGCCAACCCTGCTGGTGATCGACGACGACCAGGCGGTCCGCTACTCGCTGCGGCGCGTCCTGGAGGCGGAAGGCACCCACGTGCTCGCGGCGGGCACCGCGGCCGAGGGGCTGCGCCTGGTGCGCGAGGAGAGCCCCGACGTGGTCGTCCTCGACCTCCAGTTGCCGGACCGCTCGGGTCTGGACGTCTTCCGGGATCTCCACGCTGCCGACCCGAAGCGGCCCGTGATCTTCATCACGGCCCACGGAACGACCGAGACCGCCATCGAGGCGATGAAGGGCGGCGCCTTCGACTACCTCGTCAAGCCCATTGACCTCGAACGCCTCAGCCAGCTGCTCCAGCGTGCCTACGAGGCGGCCCGGCTGATGCACGTTCCCGCCGTGCTCCCCGCCGAGGACGCCGGAGACCGAATCGTCGGCCGCAGCCCGGTGATGCAGGAGATGTGCAAAACCATCGGCCGCATCGCCCCGCAGGACGTCACGGTCCTGATCCTGGGCGAGAGCGGGACCGGCAAGGAACTGGTCGCTCGCGCCCTGTACCACCACAGCCGTCGGGCAGACCGAGCGTTCCTGGCCATCAACTGCGCCGCCATCCCCGACGCCCTGCTGGAGAGCGAGTTGTTCGGGCACGAGAAGGGCGCCTTTACCGGCGCCGACCGGCGGCACATCGGGAAGTTCGAGCAGTGCAACAGCGGGACGCTGTTCCTGGACGAGATCGGCGACATGCCGCTCCCCCTCCAGGCGAAGATGCTGCGCGTTCTGCAGGACCAGCGCTTCGAGCGCGTCGGCGGCACCGAGACAGTGCAGGCGCAGGTGCGCATCCTGGCCGCGACCAACCAGGATCTGGAACGGCTCGTCCGGGAGGGGCGGTTCCGCGCCGACCTGTATTACCGGCTCTGTGTCGTGACCGTCCGCGTGCCGCCGCTGCGCGAGCGCCCCGGCGACGTGGCCGAGTTAGCCCACTACTTTCTGTTCCGCTTCGACCGCGAACTCGGGCTGGATTTCCGTGGCTTCGCTCCTGAGTTGCTGGAAGCGCTCGAGGGCTACCTGTGGCCGGGCAACGTGCGCGAGTTGCAGAGCGTCCTCAAGCAGGCGATGCTTCGCGCTTCCGGGCACCTCCTCCCGCCCGAGTCGTTACCCGAGGGACTTCGCCGCGGCGCCCAGCCGGCCGACCAGGGGCCGGAACGCGAGCCGGCCGCCGCGGGGGCGAGTTCGCTCGACGTCGCTGCCCTGGTCGAGAACCTGCTGCGGCAGGGGGCGCGGGATCTCTATGACCGGGTGCTGGCGGAGGTTGATCGGGTCGTGCTCGCGCGCGTGCTGCGCCACACCCGGGGCCACCAGACGCAGGCGAGCGAACTCCTGGGCCTGAATCGGGGCACGCTGCGGCAGAAACTGCGCACCCTGGGCCTTGCCCCCGACCGGGTGGTGCTCGACGACCCGGAATGCCCTGCTGAGGGGAAGAGCTGATACACGGTTCGGGTGCTGCTGGCGGAGCCGCGCACGTAGCGCCGCGGCGCGAGCGGCACGAAGAACCAACCAGGTGACTCCGTATAACACAGACACCGACTCGTTTGTCCTCAACAGGAGAGCCCCCGTGAACAGGTGCCTGCTCGCGCTCGCGGTCGTCGTCGCCCCCCTGTCCCTGCGGCAGTCGCTCCCGGCGGGCGAGAAGGGCGCGCCGGAGACCGCGCTCCCGAACTTCAAGCCGCAGGAGTTCGAGACGAGCCTCAAGGTCGGCTACGCCGTCGTCACTGCCGACGTGAACGGCGACGGCAAGCAGGATCTCGTCGTCGTGGACACTATCCGCGTTGTCTGGTACGAGAACCCGACGTGGAAGCGGCACACCCTCATCGAGGGCCAGACCAAACCGGATAACGTCTGCATCGCCGCCCACGACATCGACGGCGACGGCAAGATCGACTTCGCCCTCGGCGCGTACTGGGCGCCGGCGAACACGAAGACCAGCGGCACCCTGCAGTGGCTGACGCGCGGCAAGAGTCCGAGCGAGAAGTGGGCCGTCCACCCGATCGCCACCGAGCCGACGATCCACCGCATCCGGTTCGCGGACATCGACGGGACCGGCAAGCCAGCGCTGATCTCGGTCCCGCTGCACGGCCGCAACAGCACGGCGAAGGGTAACTGGATGGACGGCTCTCCGCTGCGCGTGACGGCGTACCGCATCCCGAAGAACCCGGTGCGCGATCGCTGGATACCGGAGGTGCTCGACGAGAGCCTGCACGTCGCCCACAACTTCGCGCCGATCCCGGCCGCCTCGGGCAAGGGGGCGGACATCCTCGTCGCCAGCTACGAGGGGGTGAGCCTGCTCGCGCGCGGCCCGATGGGCAAGTGGAGCCGCCGGCTGATCGGCACCGGCAACCAGGAGACGCCGAAGGGGAAGCGCGGCGCCAGCGAGATCAAGATGGGCAAACTCAGGAGCGGGCGCAAGGTGATCGCGACGATCGAGCCGTGGCACGGCGATCAGGTGGTGGTCTACACCGAGCCGAAGGTAAAGGGCAAGTTGTGGGGCCGCCACGTCCTCGACGAGAAGCTGCGCTGGGGCCACGCGGTCGCGTTCGCGGACCTGGACGGCGACGGCGGCGACGAACTGGTCATCGGCGTGCGCGACAACCGGAGCCAGACACCGGGCGAGCGCTGCGGTGTGCGCCTCTACAAGGCGCTGGACGAGCGCGGTACACGCTGGGTCCGGCACATCCTTGAGGATGGCGGCGTGGCGGTGGAAGACCTGACGGTGGCGGACCTGAATGGGGACGGACGAACCGACATCATCGCGGTCGGCCGGGCAACGCACAACGCCCGCATCTACTGGAACCTGGGGCTACCGAAGTAAGGATTTTGAGACAAAGCCCCATGACGCCGACGAGCCGAAAGAAGCGTCAGCGACGATTCGTGACGTGTTCTGCGCTGACGCTTCCGGCTCGTCGCGTTTGGTCCGCCAGTTCCAAGCTCAAAAGCTCGTGGGCCGCCGCCCGTGGGCTTTGGGGTCAGGGCAGGTCCGCCGGGCGCTTGCCGATGCGCAGGGTCAGCGTTTCGCGCCGGCCGTCGCGCAGCACCTCGACCGGCACCGCGCGTCCGACTTCCGTATCGACGATCAGGCCGCGCAGGTGGCGGTTCGGCAGGACGGGGCCGAGCGGCTCGCCGTTGTAGCGGACGATCACATCACCCACCTTCATCCCGGCCCGCGCCGCCGGCTGGTTCGGTAGCACCTGCGCCACCAGCACCCCACCGTGCTTCTTCAGTCCCAACTCCTCCGCCTGCGCCCGCGTCAGGTCGCCCAGCGCCACCCCAATGTAACCGCGCGGCACCTCACCATGTTCGACCAGTTGCTCGAACACCTTCTTGACCGTGTTGCTGGGGATGGCGAACCCGATACCCTGGTTGGCGCCGTTGTCGCTGGCGATGGCGACGTTGATCCCGGCGACGCGGCCATACTGGTCGAACAGCGGGCCGCCCGAGTTGCCGGGGTTGATCGGGGCGTCGGTCTGGAGCAGCTCGACCAGCGTGATCCGATCGAGGAGCCGGCCCTTGGCACTGATGATGCCGTGCGTGACGGTCTGCTTCAGCCCCAGCGGGCTGCCGAGGGCAAGCACCAGATCGCCGCGGTGGACGTCGCGGTCGCTGTCGGCGAACTCGGCTTCGCGGTTCACCTCTTCCGCGAGGGAGCACGGCAGGTCCGCGGGCAGCCGGAGAACCGCCAGATCGGTGACCGGGTCCGCGAACACGTTGCGGTCGAGCGGCACGCCGAGCGATTGGCCGCTGGCGAAGGTAATGCGCAGCCGGTCGGCCCCACGCACGACGTGGTGGTTCGTCAGGATGTACCCGGGACGCACGATCAACCCGGAGCCGACGCCCGTCTGGCGGTAGTGGCGCTCGGTGTCGGGGTCGAAGTAAAGCGATCCGCTCCCGCGCTTGATGCCGTCGTCGGCGCGCAGCTCCCGGTAGTTGGCGACGTTGACCACGGTCGGCGTCACCTTGCGGACGACCTCGCGGAACCCCAGGGACACCAGGTTGACGCGCTTGTCGAGCGCCTGGAGCATGTCGCCGGCCGCCTCGGCCTCGGCTCGCAGTTCGGCGCGGCGGCGCTTGTATGCGGCCTCCGCCTCGGCCTGGCCCTCGATGGCGCGCCACCGGGCCAGCAGCAGAGGGTAGATGAAGATCGTGCTCAGGACGACTAGCAGGACGAACGTCAGCGGCCAGGCCATGCCGTGGAGGAGGCGCAGGACGCCGGGCGGCTGGACCGGCGGGAGGACGGGGGCCGGCGGCGCTTCGAGGGCGGGCGGGGCGGCGGGGGGCGGGGCCGGTGCGCTGGCCGTGACCGCCTCTTCGCGCACGGCCACCGGCGCTGCCCGGTCCGGCACGGTGGGCGGCGGGTCGCCGGCAGCAGGGGGAACAGCGCCCGCGCCTTCCGGGACGGTCGGTTCGCTCTCGGACGAGAGCACGGGGACAGGCGCGGGTTCTGCGCCGGCGGCGTCGTGGCGGTCATCCATTGCGTATCCTCGACTGCGGTGCCGGGATCCTCTCTGTATGATACATCGTAACCCGTGAGCCCGCCCGGCTGAAGCAAATTCAGTGCGCGGGGAGTGGCGAGTTAAAGCCCACGGGACGCCACCTGTGGGCTTTAACTCGCCGCTCTTCACTCTCCCGAGGTGAACGCGATGACCGATCCGTATCAGGTGCTCGGCCTGCCAGGCGACAGCGACGACGAGGCGATCCGCCGCCGCTACCTGGAGCTGGTGCGTCAGTTTCCGCCGGAGAAGAGCCCGGAGAAGTTTGCCGCCATCCGGCGCGCCTACGATAGCCTGCGTGACCTGGACACCCGTCTCCGCCAGCGCCTGTTCGAGGCCGGGCGGCACGAGCGCGTGGAACACATCATTGAGGACCTCACATGTCGGAGCACGCGCCGCCGGCTGTCCCTGGAAGTCCTTCTGTCGGCGACCAGCATCAGGGGCTGACCTCCGAGCGCATCGAGCAGGTGCTGGGCGATTTCCGCTCCTGGCTGCACCAGGCCGCGGCTGCGCCCGGTGCCGAGGCGCCGGCCGTCGAACCGCCGCTCGACCTGCACACCTTGCTCGCCCAGTTCACGGCTCTGCGGCACGAGGTCAACCTGCAAACGAAGGCCAGCCGGGCGCAGCAGGAACAGAACGCCGAGACCCTGCGGCAGCTGGCCGAGGCGCTGGAGTTGCTGAAGCGCCGTGAGGAGGCCGCCGGGCAGGTCCAGGAGCGGGAGCGCGACGAGGTGCTCCGACCGCTGCTCAAGGTGCTGATCGACCTGCACGATAACCTCGCCCTCGCCCACCGCGAAATCCACAGGGCGCAGGAAGCATTCACCAGCGCCCTGGCACCGCTCGAAACCCGCGTCGAGACCGCGCCCGAGCCCGAGCCGCCGGTCCCGTCGATAGCGCGACCGTCGCGCCGCTCACTCCTGTCGCGCCTGTTCGGCTGGGCGCCGGAGGCGCTGCCGGGGCCGTCCGCCGAGGAGGTCGCCCGCCCGTGGCGCGAGGCGCTGGCTCGCCAACGGCAGCGACTGGAAGGGCTGAGCCGCGAGCGGGAAAACGTGCGCGCGGCCGCCGGCCGCGCCCGGCGGTCCTTCGATTCGGTCGTGATCGGGTATACAATGGGCTTGCAGCGTCTGGAGCGCGCCCTGCAACAACACGGGCTGGAGCCCATCCCCTGTCTTGGCCTGCCGTTCGACCCCGAGACAATGGAGGTCGTGGAGGTCGTACCCGGTCCCGGGCGGGCGTCCACCGAAGTGATTGACGAGGTGCGCCGCGGCTACCGCTGGCGCGGGCGAGTGTTTCGCTTCGCCCAGGTGCGGGTGGCGAAACCGGAGTAGAAGCCGAAAACCAAACCCACGAGACGCGACCCGTGGGCTTGACCCTGGCCTCTCAGCCTGTTCTGTCGGCCGCGGGAGGAGATAGCTGATGCCTGAACCGATTGTCGGGATCGACCTGGGGACGACGAACAGCGAGGCCGCCATCATCCGCGACGGCCAGCCCCACGTCATCAACGACGAGGACGGCGACCCGATCCTGCCGTCGTTCGTCGGCCTGTCGGAGGACGGCCGCCTGCTGGTCGGCAAGGCGGCGCGCAACCAGTGGGTGCTCGCGCCCGAGCGCACGCTCAAGTCGATCAAGCGCAAGATGGGCCAGGACGTGACGGTCAAGCTCGGCGAGCAGGCGTACCGGCCGCAGGAAGTCTCCGCGATGATCCTGAAGGCGCTCCGCGACCGGGCGGCGCGCGAACTCGGCCAGCCGGTGACGAAGGCGGTCATCACCGTCCCGGCGTACTTCAACGACGCCCAGCGTCAGGCGACGCGCGAGGCTGGCGAACTCGCCGGGCTGGAGGTGGTGCGCATCCTCAACGAGCCGACCGCCGCCTCGCTCACTTACGACCCCAGCCAGCGCGAGCTGCGGCGCATGCTCGTCTACGACCTGGGCGGCGGGACGTTCGACGTGTCGGTCGTGCAGGCACAGGAGGGCGTCATCGAGGTGCTGTCCAGTCACGGCGACACGCAACTCGGCGGCGACGACTTCGACGACCTTCTCTTGAAGCACGTCGCAGACCACTTCGAGCAGGAGCACGGCATCGACCTGCGCGCGAACCTCACGTCGAAGGCGCGGGTGCTGCGCGCCGTCGAGGCGGCCAAGCGCACCCTCTCGACCCACCCGTTCGCCCGGATCGAGGAGGAGTTCCTCGCCGAGAAGGACGGCCAGGCGCTGCACCTGAACGTCGAGGTCGGCCGCGCCGAGTACGAGGAGCTGATCCGCCCGCTCCTGAACCGAACGATGGACTGCGTGCAGCGGGCGCTCTCGGACTCGCACCTGACCGGGGCGCAGATCGACAAGGTGGTGCTGGTCGGCGGCAGCACGCGCACGCCCCTCGTCTCGGAGATGCTGGAGCAGCGCCTGGGTCAGCCGGCCCATCAGGAGGTGAACCCGGACCTGTGCGTCGCGCTCGGCGCCGCCATCCAGGCCGGACTGATCGCCGGCGCGGACGTCGGCGCCGTGCTGGTGGACATCACCCCGCACACGCTCGGCATCCGCTGCCTGGACACGGTCGCGGGCCTTGACT
Source organism: Gemmataceae bacterium (assembly GCA_020847555.1). The sequence goes on along the minus strand of JADLBT010000223.1, from coordinate 2,273 downwards.
TCCCGTTTCGATTCGCCCCGATCCTGAAACGCAACACGCCGCTGCCGGCGTCGCAGAGCGAGCTGTTCCACACCGTCTACGACTCCCAGGAGCAGGTCGAGATCGACGTCTACCAGGGCGAGAGCGACGACGTGCGGCGGAACTACCGGGTCGGGAAGTTCCTCGTGCAGGGGCTGGCGCGGGCGCCGGCCGGCAACCAGATCGTCGTGCAGCTCGACCTGAACCTGGACGGGATGCTCAAGGTGACGGCCCGCGAGAAGGCGACCGGGCTGCAGAAGCAGGTGACGATCGAGAACGCCCTGACGCGCTATGAGCGCGAGGAGCGCGACGCGGCCCGGCTGCGGCTGGAACAGCTGTGGGACGACGCGGAAGGAGCGGTCGAGGACGACGACCTCGACGCCGGGTTCGGCCCCGACGACGAGGTCGCGGACGAGCCGGAAGGTCCGCCGGAGATCCTGCCGGGACCGCGTGAGGGCCAGCGCGAGACGGTGCAGGCGCGAGCGCTGCTGGAGAAGGCCGAGCGCCTGCTGCCGAACCTGCAGCCGGAGGACCGGACCGAGGTCGAGCGGCTGATGACCGGCGTGCGCACCGCCCTGACGGACCGTCGCTGGGAACTGCTGACGACGGCGTCTAACGAGCTAAGCGACGTGTTGTTCTACCTGGAGGAATAGTGGTTAGTGGTTAGTGGTTAGTGGTTAGTGGTTAGTCGAGATTCAAGACCCACGAACTGCTACCCGCGGCTCCTGAATTAACCACTAACCACTAACCACTAACCACTATTCATGCGCTGTCCCGTCTGCCGAGCCGAGAATGCCCAGGGACCACAGTGCCGCCGCTGCCGCGCCGACCTGTCGCTGCTGTTCGCGCTGGAGGACCAGCGCGGCCGGCTGCTCGCCACCGCCGCGGTGTGCGCGGCGCGCGGTTACGGGGAGGCCACGGCCCGCCTGGCGGAGCAGGCGCACCAGCTGCGGCGCGGCCCGGACTCCGCCCGCCTGCTCGCCCTCGGGCGCCTGCTCCAGGGGGATTTCGCCGCTGCGTGGCGGCTCGCGTCCGCGCCCGAAGCGTCGGCGCGGGACGAGACTTCCCCTGCCCTGACGCTTCGGGCGCGGACGGCGCCGGACGGGTAGAAGGGGGATCATATGACCCAGACTGCCGAGCCGGTCGAAACCGTCCTGATCGTCGATGACGAGGAGCCGGTCCGCCGCACCTTCCGCGAGTGGCTCGCCGGCGCCGGGCTGGACTGTCGCATCCTCACCGCCGCCGACACCGCGTCCGCCCTCGTCCAGGCGAATGAGCACACCATCGACCTCGCCATCCTCGATTGGCACCTCGGCGACGGCGGCGACGGCCTGCAGTTGCTCCAGGATCTCTACTCGTTCAACCCCGACGTCATCGCCATCATGGTCACCGGCTACGCCAACAAGGCGACGCCGCTCGACGCCATGCGCATGGGCGTGCGCGACTACCTCGACAAGAACCAGGAGCTAAACCGGGAAACGTTCCTCGGCGCCGTGCGGCGCCAGCTCGCCCTGATCCGCCCGGCCAGGCGCGAGCGGCGGCTGCACCAGAGTCTGGTCGCGTTCCGCGAGGCAGTCGAGAAGATCCTGCCGCTCGTCCAGTCGGCCGAGGCGCTCAACGACCCGGTCCCGCTGCCGGACGCGATCGGCAGCCTGTTCCGATTTCTCCTGCACACCACCCGGGCGCGCGACGGCGTGCTGCTCGTCCACCACTACGATCCGCACGCCGCGCCGGCCGCCGGCTGCCGCGCTTACGACGCGGCCGGCAAGCCGGTGGCCGGACCGCTCGTCCCGTTCGCCCGGTCGATCGCGGCCACCGCGGTCAGCCTCCAGGAACCGTGCGCGATGGCTCGACTGGACCAGGTGGCGGCGAGCGGCACGGTCGAGTTGCAGCCGTTCGAGAAGGGCCGATACGCGCTGCTGGCCGCTCCACTCGCCGTCGCGCCCGGTGTCCACGTCGTCCTGGAGTTGTTCGACAAGCAGGACGGCGGGAAGGCGGCGGCCGCGTTCACCGCCGAGGATCAGCGCGTGGTCGGAGCCGCGGCCGACTTCGGGGCCGAGTTGCTCCGCCATGCCCTGGCCCAGCGCCAGATTCACCAGGTTCTCCTCGACGCGGTCGCCGCCGCCCTGGGGGCGAGCGACTCGGTCGCGGCCAGCCTGCGCGGCACCCACGCCGAGCGCCTCGAACAGCCGCCGCCGATGGCCGTCATGGACCAACTCCGGGAGGGGCTGAGCGCGACGGCCGGCGCCGTCGGG
>JADLBT010000222.1 GCA_020847555.1 Gemmataceae bacterium | reverse complement strand
TGCGTCTTTGCGCGAAACACGCTCTCTCTGGGGCGTCCGAGGACGCTGCGCGACTTATCTATCGGCCGGTTGCAACCGCAGCCGGTGCCGCGCCACCTCCTCGACCTTGCTGCGCGAGAACACGAGCGGGAAGTAGCGCCCCTCTGCCCACAGCGGAAGCAGATCCCCGTAGTGCGGGCTGCCCGGCTGCCCCGACTGGCCCGGCGCGCTCGTCGCCAGCCCCCTGTCCCAGTCCGCCAGGTCGAACAGCTGCCGGTACGTCGCGCCGTGGACCTGCCGGAACTGCGCGTCGTGGCGCGTGTTGTTCGGGGTTTGCGCATCGCCGGTGCGCTCGACCGGCCCAAGGTTGAACGCCTTCGCGTAAGCCGGCCCGAGCCCCGCCAGCGCGTGCCGGAACGACGCCGTGTGCAGCTTGCCCCAGCGCCAGCCCGCCGGATCCGGGCCGAGCAGTTTCTGCGTCCGCCGGACCGCCCGCGCGAACGTCGTCCGCACCAGTCGGTCGCGCTCCTGCCGGGCGCTCTGGCCGAACCACGCCGGGTCCGCCTTCTCCAGCGCCGCGAGCATGACCGGCTGGCCGCTCAGCCCGCGTACCGTCTCCAGCAGATCCTTCGGCACGTGCGGGCGGTAGAAGTCGCCCTCCAGTTCCTGCAGCCACACCGCGTATAGCGGGCCAGCCGCCGCGTCCTTCGACAGGACGCCGTCCCACCCTGCCAGGAGCTTGACGTATGGGTCGAGGCGCGGATCCTGCATGTCCACCGCCTTGACCAGCCGCGCCAGCGCCCGGCCCGGGAGGGACGTCACGTCGTGCTGGATGCCCTGGAAGTCCTCCAGGGCGAACTGCCGCTTCTCCCCCAGGCGAGCCTTCACGCGCTCGTAGCGGTACGGCGGGGCGAACTCGTAGCTGATCTGCTCCCTGTACCCCGGCGGCAGGATCTTGTGGTTCGCGGTCGCCAGGAAGTGTTCCGGCGGGTTGAACCGCTGCGGCAGCTGCGCCACCTTCAGGTAGCCGTCCCACTCGTGCCGGTCGTCGGCGCCGGCCACCGGGAGCAGTCCGTGGCCGTTGCGGCGCGCCGGCGTCAATCCCGCGGCGATCCAGCCGATGGTGCCCTCGCGATCGGCGTAGACGAAGTTCAGCGCCGGGATCTTCCATGATTCGAGCGCCTTGAGGAACTCGGCCTTGTTGCGCGCCCGCCCGACCGCCAACGACCCGAGGTACGCCGCCCCGCCCGGCTCGCTCCCGGACCACTTCAGCGCGACCGCCCGGCGCCGCTTCGCGTCCTCGTGGATCACCGGCCCGTGGCGCGTGAAGAACAGCTTCAGCTCGACCGGCTTCTTCTCGCCCTTGACGCGGACCGCCTCGCGCACCAGTTTCATGCGCTCCCAGCGGTCGCCGACCCGGTACTGCGTCGGGTCGAGCGGGTGTGTCTCCTCGACGTAGAGGTCGGCCTGGTCGGTGGTGACGATGGTGATCGCCCAGGCGATGTGGTCGTTGTGGCCAAGCGCCACCCCGGGCAGGGCCGGCTCCCCGGCGCCGACGACGTGCCACCCCGGGGCGTGCAGGTGGACGAGGTAGCGGAGCGACGGGACCGCCAGCGCCCGGTGCGGGTCGCCGGCCAGGAGCGGCTTGCCGGAGGCCGACAGCGTGCCGTCGATGACCCAGTTGTTGCTCTCGGTCGGCGGCAGCGGGAACGCCAGCGGGCGGGCGGCGGCGCGGTAGCCGGCCAGCACTTCCGGGCCGATCGCCGCCGGGTCCGTGCCGGGCGCGGGGGCGAACGGCACCGGCGGGTCGGTCGGCGCGATCGCCCGTGCCCGCTCCTCCCCCACGGCGGCGAGGAGGCGCGCCCGGGCCACCTCGTTCTGGAAGTTGCGCGACATGACGATGCCCGACATCCGGCCGAGGCAGTCCTCCGGCCGCCATTTCTGCGGCCGGAGGCCGAGCAGCTGGAACTCGACGGGCAGGCGGTCGCCCACGTGGTCGATGCAGGCGTTGATGCCGCGCGTGAACGCGGTCAGGATCTGCTTCGTGTCCGGCGAGTAGCTGCGCCACTCGGCGTCCATGTCGCCGCGGTAGCGGACCAGGCGGGCGAAGCGGTCGGCCTCCAGCCCCTGCTTGCCGAGTATCTCCGCCGCCTCACCCCTGGCGACGCGCCGCCACATTTCGAGCTGGAACAGGCGGTCCTGGGCGGCGACGAACCCCTGGGCGAAGAACAGATCGTCGGCGTTCTTCGCGTAGATGTGCGGCACGCCCCAGCGATCGCGTAGCACCTCGACGGGCTCCTTCAGGCCGGGGAGTTTGACGTCGCCCTCGATCCGGGCGAGGACGGCGCCGGCCTTCTTCTGGAGCGTCTCGGGCGTCGCGCCGGCCTGCGGCCAGGCGGCGTGCAGCGGTACAAGGATGAACAGGAGCGGGGCAAGGCAGACGGGCCGACGCATGGGAGCCTCCGCGACGGGGTGTGGGTCGGGGGCCGAAGCCCCCTCCTACGGGGTTTGGAAACGGCCTCCTGGCGAGCGACCGCCCGCCAGGCCGCAAGCGGCACGAAGAAAGAAGACGATTCGGTATCAGACAGACGGCAGGGATGGATCCGGCGTCTCGACGCGCTCGATCGGCGCGGCGACGGCATCCCGTGACTTCCGGAGGTCGCGTGTGGTCCCCGGAACGTCCCCCGGGGCGAACGTCCAGACCCAGTACCAGTGCAGGCCCGCGCCGACCAGCACCGCCACATGGAACAGCTCGTGCGGTCCGACCACGCCGCGAATGACCCACACCCGGCCGCCGTAGACGAACTCCAGCACACACCCGACCGTGTACGCCAGCGCCCCCAAAAGGAGCGGGGTCAGGAAGCGGAGCCCGTACCGCCGCCACAGGGCCGCCGCGGAGAAGGCTCCCACCCACCCGAGCCCCAGGTACAGCGCCAGCCCCAGCGCCTCGGAGAGCGACGCGAAGAAGATCGCCTTGAGCGTGATGCCGGTGATGGCGGCCGCCCAGATGAGCAGCAGCGGACCCCAGCGCGCCCACCCGCGAAAGAGGATCCCATGCGCGGGGGTGAAGGTGCCGGCGATCAGCACGAAAATCGCGCTGTGGTCGAGCCGTTCCATGACGGACCGCCCGCCGCCGCGCGGCAGCATGTGGTAGACGGCGCTCATCGACATCAGGAAAACGCACGAGAACGCATACACGCCGAGGAAGGCGACGCGCGACGGATCGCCGCGCCCACGCCGCAGCAGGGCGGGCGCCAGCAGCGCGAACGCGACGGCCCCGAGCAGGTGGCTCAGGGAGCTAATGGGGTCGTGAAAACCGGGCAAGGGGTACAGCTGGCCGAACAACGCTCTCTCCGGGGGCGGTGTCACAGCGCGAGGCGGCCGGATCCTCCATGTCCGGGCTTATTGTAGCTGCCCCGGGCCGATTCCGGAAAGATGGTACAGGCCGACGAGGTGCGCCAGGTACGTTTTGTTCGTGTGGCTGATCCGGTCGATGCCCTGCTCGATCAGGAAGTCGGTCAGCCGTTTGAGATCCTTCGCCATCGTGCCTCCCTCCACAGGTCGTGGACGCTCAGCGCTGGGTCCGTCAGCGGACAGGCCGCCGGGCGAGTCGGGCCAGCGCCGCCCGCGCCTCGCGGGTAACGGCCGCCACGGGCGCCCCGCGGGTCAGATTCGCCAGCACCGCTCGCGCCTCGTCTCCACCGATCCGTTCCAGTATCAGCAGCGCCCGCCCCGCACGCAACCGCTCGGGCGAAACTTCTGCCAGACGGTGCAGGATCTGAGCCACGCGCCGCTTCACCTCCAGGCTGGCGTCTTCCGCCAGGACGCGCCGCAGGGCGGCCTCGGCCAGGTCGCCGAGTCGCTCCAGTTCGGCCATCGCCCGCTGGCGCACCGGGAAGCGGGCGTCGTCCAGCGCCGCGAGCAGTTCCTGCAGCCGCTCGCCCGGCACCGGCGCGACCGGCTGCAAACGCTTCTTCAGGAACGGCAGCGTCTCCGCCGGCGCCTCGATCAGTGCGCGGACTGCCTCGAATGCGCCCTCCGCTTCTCCGCGCAGGGCAGCCCAGTACGCCTCCAGTCGGACCGGCGGCAGTGCAGGGCGGGCCGATTTCCCCTTTAGTCGGCCGCTCACGTCCCAGATCAGGGCTGTCCCGCCCGACCCGCGCGAGGCGAGGGTGCGGCCGTCGGGTGCATACGCGATCTCGAATATCTGTCCGCGCTGGCCGATGAAGCGGTGCCGCTCCGTCCCGGTCAGTACCTCGCGGACCAGGACCACCCCGTCGTTGCCTCCGGACGCCAGGGCGACCCCGTCGGGCGAGAACGCCAGCGACCAGATGAACGACCGATGCCCTCCGAAGCTCGCCAGGGGCTGCCCGGACGCCACCTCGTAAACGTCGATCGCTCCCCCCTCGAAGTGGCCGACCCACGTCAGCGCGAGCATCCGGCCGTCGGGCGACAGGGCGATGGACGTGATCGACGGCGTGAATTCGCCCCGGTACAGCTCGCGGAAGGTGCGGACCTTGGTCCCGGTGTCGCGATCCCACAGCGCCACCGTGCCGTGGGCGGCCGCCGCGAAGACACCCCTGCCGTCCGGCGCGAACACGACCGGCGCCCCGGCCTCGCCGTCCGCCAGGCGGCGCACCTCCTTCCCCGTCGCCACGTCCCACAGGACGATCCGCCGGTTGCCGACTGACGCCAGCGTCCGCCCGTCCGGCGCGAACGCGACCCCGGAAACCTGCCGCTGCGGACCGCGCAGCCGGTGTACCTCCTTGCGGGTGCCGAGATCCCAGACGACGACGGTGTTCTCGCCGCACACCCCAGCCGCCTTGCCGTTGGCAGCGACGGCCAGGTGGGTGAGACGCGCTCCGACCGGCTTGAACCGCTGTTCCTCCTCCCCGGTGGCCGCCGCCCGGAGTTGAAGGGCTCCCCCGGAGGAGGCGGCCAGGAGGGACCGGCCATCGGCGGTGTACGCGAGGGCGTTGACCTCACCGGCGTCGTCGGGGGTGGGCAGGAGCAGCTTCCCCGTGCGCAGATCCCACAGGCGGACCGCACTACCGGCAAGAGCCAGCACGTTCCCATCGGGGGACAGGGCGGCCGCGCTGGCGGTGGCCTGGCCCACTGCGAAGCGCCGGCGTTCCTTGCCGCTGGCCGCCTCCCAGAGGACCGCCTCGCCGGACGCGACGACGGTCACCAGCGTCTGGCCGTCCGCGGTGAAGTGGGGGAAGACGCCGGGGACCGAAAACCGTTTCTTGCCGCTGACGGGCTCCCAGACATCGACCCCGCCTCTGTCGTCGGTCGTCGCCAGTGCCCTGCCGTCGGGGGACAGGACGGCGGTCGAGAAGGTGCCGGGCGCCGGCCCAACGAGCGGCAGTTCCAGGCCGGTGTCCGCGTCCCAGAAGCGCGCCGTCTGGTCGTCGCCTGCGGTCACGAGCGCCTTGCCATCGGGGAACCAGGCGACGGAGCGCACCCGCTCGCGCGGCTCGCTGATGCGGGCGAGTTGCTTGCCCGTGCCGACGTCCCACACGCGCGTGCTCCGGTCGCCGGCCGCCGACGCGAGCCGCCTGCCGTCCGGGGAGAAGGCGAGGGCGAAGACGCCGAACTGGTGCCCGCTCAGGCGGCGCACCTCGCGCCCGGTGTCGGGCTCCCAGAGGTGGATCGTGTTATGCCCGCCGGACGCCGCCAGGAGGCGCCCGCCCGGCGCGAACGCGACCGCGTAGACCTGTCCCTCGATCGCCGCGAACCGGCGCAGCTCGCGTCCGGTGCGCGCGTTCCAGAGGTAAAGCGCCTCGTCGTACCCACCCGTGGCGAGCCACTTGCCGTCCGGCGCGAAGGCCAGGCTGCCGATCGCGCCGGCGTGCCGCAGGCGGGCGCTGCCGAGGCGGGCGATGGCGCCGGCCGGGAGCGGATCGCCCCGGCGGTCGGTGCGAGGCTTCGCCTCCTGCGAAGTGCCCGGCGCGATGGCGCCGGCCACGAGCAGCAACACCCAGCACCCTGGACGCAACATCGGTCACCTCGTTGGCGGTGACGTGGGGTCGGCAAGCGGTTCCGGCGGGGCGTCCGGCCCACTCAGGTCACGGGCCAGCGCCTCCTCGGGGCTGGCGATCGCGAGGGCGAACCAGAACAGGGTGAGCGGCCACAGATGCATCAGCACCCGATGGAGTGACGACTTCAGGTGCTCCTGGAGTCCCAGCGGGGTGGTCAGATAGATCGACACGTACCCGAGGAGCATCAGCAGGATGACGCGCCGGGCGGTGGCGGCCGCCTGCCGGGCGTCGGCGGGAGCCCGGCCGAGCAACAGCCGGTAGATCGGGGCGAGCAGGACAATGTACCCGATCGTGCTCCAGTGAGCCTGAAACCCGGGGATGAGCTGGAGCACCAGCGCCGCCACGACCAGGCGGTAACGGGACCAGTCGGTCAGCCGGTCGAGTGTCGTCTGCCCGCCCTGCCCCTCCAACAGGTAGTTCGTCTCCGGAACCAGCGCGACCTTGTAGTACCCCAGCAGACACGCGAACGGCAGCAGGCCGGCCAGGAACGCGGCCGACTCGCGGGCCGCGGCCCGCAGACCCCGACGGGGCGCCACGACCGTCAGGCGCGTGAAGAACAAAACGGCGAGGAACAGCAGTCCCTCGTTCTTCGTCCACCCGGCCAGGCCAGCCATCATCCCGGCGAGCACAACCCACCGCCGGCTTGCCCCCCCGGCCGCGTCGTGCAGGGCGAAGAGAGCGACCGCCGCCAGCATGTAGAAGCTGAGCGGAACGTCCGCCACCTGGGCGCTGCCGAGAAAAGCGTACAGCGGGGTGGCGGCCAGAGCGAGCCCGGCCACCGCCCCCTGGCCGCGCCCCCGCAGGGCGGTCACCGCCGCGTACAGCAGGAGATAGCCGCCGACCGTGAAGGCCAGGGCGATCAGGGCCGGGTCGCGGGTCGCTTCGATTCCGCGATACCACCACGCCCGGGCCACGGTCGCCGGGAGGAGCAGCGGGTAGTCGGGCGGAGAGGCCGGCGGCTTCGTGTCGTCCGGGTTCGGGAACGTGAAGATCAGCCGCCAGTCCTCGCCGCCCCGGTACAGAAACCGGGCCTTCAGGTTCCAGATGAAGTAAGCATCCCCGTGCCCGTGCGGGTACAGCACGTTGTACCCCACGATCTGCGCCCCCCGGGCGAACACGACCAGCACGAACGCGGTGGTGAGAAGCCGCGGGAGCGTCTCCTCGGATCCGGGCGTTGCAGGGAGAGATGTCGTCGGCCGGGTAAAGCGGAGCAGAACGAGAGAGCCGGCGAGCAGAAGGCCGAGGATGGCCGCCTCGGCCACCCACAGGCCAGGCTCCAGCGAGCCGGCGACGACCAGCCAGAGGAAAAACGTCCATGAGGCGACCCCCAGCCCCCAGCCCAGGGCGAGGCACGCCTTCAACAGAAAGGTCTGGTCGGGCCGCCGATCCGCCGGCCACAGGGCGGTGACGACCACGAACCCAATGGCGACGGGAACCAGCAGGGCGAGGAGGAGGGCCATCACGGTCCTCCGGCCCGGACGACTCTCATCCCGCCACCGAGTACCTCGACGGCCGGGGCGCGATCGGTCTCCCACTCGACGCGGATCGGGACCAGGGCGTATTGAACCAGGGCGTACCGGCGCATGGCAAAGCCGTCCTTCACCCGGTCCCGATAGCCGATGGAGCCGCGCAGCGGAAGTTGGCTGCGAATGCGGGGGCAGGCGTCCTCGAACCAGGTGACGTCGGTCCGCAGGCCAGCCGGGTTATCGCGCCAGAGGTTGAGAACCGGCCAGACGTCGAGGGCGGTCCACACGACCAGGCCGAGGACGAGAGCGAGGCCAGCGGTAACGCGAACCCGATTCATGTGATACAGGGTGGGTAGCGCTGCAAGATGAATCAAGTCCCCAGTTTAACGCCGCCTGTCTCTGAGGGCAATCGGATTTCCAGCCTCTCCGCACCTCCCGGCATCGTCGGACCTTGTCTGCCAGCTCTTCAGGACGGGCGGACCAAACGCGACGAGCCGGAAGCGCCAGCGCCGGCTCTGTCAAAGCTGCCGGCGCTGACGCTTTCGGCTCGTCGGCGTCAGGGCGTTTGGTCCGCTAGAACAACTGGGCGACCGGGGTGGCGCCGCGGTCGGCGATGCGCACCGGGCGGCCGTTCGGCGTCTGGTTCATCTTCGTGTAGTCGATGCCCAGCACGCGACAGGCGGTCGCCATGAAGTCGATCGCGGTCACGCGGCCTTCCTCGACGGTCGCGCCCTCGGCGTCGGTCCGGCCGACCACCTGGCCGCCGCGAATGCCGCCGCCCATCATCACGCTGCTCCAGGCCCGCGGATAGTGGTCGCGGCCCGGCTGGGCGCCGCGGGCGTTGATGCGCGGCGTGCGGCCGAAGTCGCCCATCCAGATGATGAGCGTGCTGTCGAGCAGACCGCGGTCCCGCAGGTCGATGACGAGCTGGCTCATCGCCGGATCGACCTGGGCCGACAGTTGCCGGACGCGGGCGAAGTTGTTCTGGTGCGTGTCCCACCCACCGAGGCTCACCTCGACGAACGTCACGCCGGCCTCGACCAGCCGGCGAGCGAGGAGGCAGCTTTCGCCAAATCGACTGCCGCCGTAGGCGCTGCGGGCGCTGGCCGGCTCCTGCGTCAGGTCGAACGCGCGGGCGCCGCGGTCCATCATCAGACTGACAGCCCGCTGGTAGGTCGTGCGGTGCGCCTGGCCGACGCTGGTGCTATAGGTCCGATTGAATCCGGCCTCAAGTTCCTCCAGCAGACCCATGCGGCTGGCGAACTGGTTGTTCTGGACGAACGGCCGCAGGTTCTCGACGCCGCGGTTCGGGTCGTTCACGATCAGCGGCTGATGGCGCGGGCCAAGGAACCCGGACCCGTAGGCGCGGCCGCCGACAGAGACGAAGTTCGGCAGCGGGCTTTCCTGGCTGCCGATCTCCTTGGCGGCGATGGCGCCGAGGCTCGGGTAAACGAGGCCGCCCTGGCCCTCGCGATAGCCGGTGTGCAGGTTGTACTTGGCCCGGGCGTGGGCGCCCTCGGCCGTGCTCATGCCGCGGAGGATGGCGCCGTGGTTCATCAGCCGGGCCAGCCGCGGGAAGTGCTCGCTGATCTGGATGCCGGCCACGTTCGTCTGGATCGGGCGGTACGGACCGCCGTTGGCCGTTCCGGGCTTCAGGTCGAACGTGTCCTTGTGACTGGGGCCGCCGTCCATCCACAGCAGGATGCAGCGCTTGGTGCGGGCGCCGGCCTCGGCCGCGCGGCTCGCCAGGATGTCGAACCAGCCGGACAGCGACATGCCAGTCACGCCCGCCGCCGACAGTTTCAGCCAGTCACGCCGGGACAGGTTCGAGCCAGAGAGCGGATTCATCATGAGTCGATTCTCCTCGGTCGCAGGGGACCACATACTCGTCCCCTGGTAGGGTGTTCGGGTCGGGGATGTATTGTTGAGTCAGGGCACGACAGGGCGTCCACGGGCCGCCGCCGGCCCGTGGACAGGGGCGAAGTAGACGGCATCAGTGGTTCGTCGCGAACTCACCGGAGTTGAGCAGAGCCCACGCCAGGTCGCTGTACCCGGCCCGCGCGTCGGTCTGCCGGCGGACGTAGGCGACCCGCGCCTGCAGTTCCTCGGCCGTCGGCCGGCGCGACAGGATAGCCAGGTACAGGTGTTCGACGACCCGGGCCGGATCGTTGCCGCCCTGTTTGGCGGCCTGGGTGACGAAGGCGTTCGTGTTGTTCAGCATCGCCGAGTTCATCAGCCGCAGCGCCTGCGGGATGCCGGCCTGGTATTCGAGCGGGTCGGCGTCCTCAACGTGGAAGAAGCTGATGAACTGATCGCGCGGGCCGACGCCGCCCTTCTTCTTGGCGTTGCCCTTCCGCCCGCCGAACTTGTCGCGGCCCGCCTGGCCGACGACGGTGGTCAGCGAATCGTACAGCTGCTCGGGCGACAGCACCCGCACGGCCGCGTGGCTGAAGAGTTCCGTGTCGGCCTCGTTGCCGGCGTGGGGTCGGCTGGTGCGCTGGTAAGGCTGGCTGATGAGGATGGCCTTGATCAGGTACTTCACGTCGAAGTGGTTGCGCTTGAACTGCTCGGTCAGGGCGGCAAGCAACTCGGGGTGGCTGGCCGGGTTTTCCTCGTGCATGTCGTCGATCGGGTTGACCAGCCCGCGGCCGTGGAAGTGAGCCCACAGCTTGTTGACGAACGCCCGAGCAAAGAACGGGTTGTCGGCGGACGTCATCCACTTCGCCAGGACCGGGCGAGCCGGGTCGGTCGGGTTGAGGCGCGGCGCGGCGCCTTGCAGGAACCGGGCAGGGACGAATTTGGCCGACTCGGGTAGACCCTTCTTCTTCGCCTTGCCTTTCGCCGGTGCCTCCGAGACGGTGAGGGGCAGGCCCTTCTTGGCGGCCAGCTGCGGGTTGGAGCTCACGCGCACCTTCATGAAGAACTGCGCCATCCCCCAGTACTCGTCCTGCTTCCAGCTGGTGAACGGGTGGTTGTGGCACTGGGCGCACTGGAGTTGCACGCCCATGAAGAGCTTGGTGACCGAGTCGGTAACCTTATCGACCGTGTTGTTCGCGACGAAGTAGGTGATCGCGCCATTGCTGTCCTGCGGACCGCTGGCCGTCACCAGTTCGTAAACCAGTTTGTCCCACGGCTTGTTGGAGTTGAAGCTGTCGGCGAGCCAGTCGTGCAGCGGTTGCTTCTTCAGCAGCCGGTTAATCGATTCCCGCGGGACCATCGCGTTGGTCCAGTTCTCACCCATCCACTTGCCGAAGCGCGCGTCGGCGAGCAGTTCCTCGACCAGCCTGGTCCGCTTTTGCGGATCCTTGCTGTCCAGGAAGGCGGCCACCTTCTCGGCGGTCGGGATCACGCCGACCAGGTCGAGGTGGACGCGGCGGAGGAACTGAGCGTCGTCGGCCAGCGGGGACGGCTGGATGCCCTCCTCCTTGAGCCGGCGGGCAACCTCCTCGTCAATGATGCGGGCGAGGGCGGCGGCGTCGAGCTTGCTGCCGGCCCCGGGGATACGCAGCACCGCCCTGGCCTTCTTGCCGCTTTTGGCCGCCTGGGCGTACAGGTCGTACCCCGGACCCTGGGTGAAGAAGATGCCGCCGACGGAAAGAGCCGACACCGTCAGCACGCCCAGCCAGCTCATCAACCGCCGCGACCTCCGTCCGGCGACCGCCGGTTGTCGAGGTCGGCCGCTGGCACTCGCTTTTCGAGTAGCCGTGTTCATCTCGTGGTTACCCCCCTTTCTGACGAACTGCCGCTGCTTGTGGCCGTTTCGGATGAGTCCTGCACCCGCCGTGCCGCTCGGTTGTCCGTCGTTCTGCAGTGTGTGCCGTGCGAGAATGATTGGGTCGTTTCTGCTTACGCCTCATGGGTTTTGGGCGTATCCGCAATTCAACCCCACCCTGGGGAGAAAGTTTCGCCGGCCGGGGCAGATTTTTTCTTCCGGAAAGCCCACGGCACGCCAGCCTCCTTGGCCCTGCACCAGGACCGAATCGCCATTGCCGCATATCTTGCGGGGGGGGTGAGCGTCTGTAAAGTAACGGGAGCGTTCCCGAGATGGCGCAACTATTTTCCACCGACCGAGAAAGGCAGGGAGCGATGCGCAGCGTGTGCTGGGCTCTCGCGGGTTTCCTTCTGACAGCTCCGGCCGCCCGGGCTGGCGAGGACACCCTGAAGGGGACTTACAAGGTTGGCTTTGTCGAGCGGGGCATGCTCGTCGAGCCCTGGCTTCTGAAACTGGACCGCAAGGATGGAAAACTGGTCGGGGCCATCGAGGCGGCCAAGGGCATCCCGGCGTCCACCCTGGAGGGAGTGAAGCTGGACGGCAAGATCCTGGCGTTCACCATCAACCTGGGGCGGCGGCCGTTCCAGTTCGAGGGAGTCGTCGGCAAGGACGCCAAGGTAATCCTCGGGTCGCTGGAGATCGGCAAGCAGGTCGTGTTCCCGGCCCGGCTGGAACTGACCAAGCTGGCCGCCCTGGAGTTCAAGCAGCCGGTCCCGCCGGAGGCCGTCAGCTTTAACCAGGCGAAGGAGTTGCTCGGCAAGTCGTTCATCGACCCGACCGTGTTCGACACGACGCGCATCCTGTTCCGGGAGGCGAAGAAGGAAGGGGCGAAGGCGGAGGACGTCGAGAAGTGGGCGAACGCCCTGATCGAGGCGGCCCGGAACTACGGCCCGCGCTGGCAGCGCGAGGTGACGCTGCGGGTCGCCGACCAACTCGCGAACGCGGCCGCGGACTACCCGGCGGTCGCCGAGGATCTGGCCCGGCGAGCCGTCAAGGAACTCGGCGCGAAGGGCGGGGCGGAGGCCGAGCTGCGCGGGCTGAACCTGCTCGAACAGGTGCTGAACAAGGCCGGCAAGAAGGCGGAGGCGGCCAAGCTCGCCGATCGGATCAGTGCCCTGGAGGCGAAGGGTCACGAGGAGGCGCTGAAGAACCTGCCGTTCACCCCCGAGAAGTACCCGCCGCGGAAAAACCCTGGCCGGGCGGTGCTGGTCGAGCTGTTTACCGGCGCTCAGTGCCCGCCGTGCGTGGCGGCCGATCTGGCGTTCGACGGGCTGGAGAAGACGTTCAAGCCGAGCGAGGTGGTGCTGCTCCAGTACCACCTGCACATCCCCGGCCCGGACGCACTGACAAACCCGGCGAGCGAGGCTCGCAAGGAGTACTACGGGCCGGAGGTGCGCGGGACGCCGAGCACCTTCTTCAACGGCAAGCCGGAGGCCGGCGGCGGCGGGTTCCGCGAGCACGCCGAGGATAAGTACAAGGAGTACCTCAAGGTCGTCAAGCCGCTGCTGGAGAAGCCGGCCGGCGCGAAGATCGAGGCCGAGGCGGTCCGCAAGGGCGACCAGATCGTCATCACGGCATCGGCCAGCGACGTCGAGAAGGGGGCGACCAAGGCGAGGCTGCGGCTGGCTCTCGTCGATGAGTGGGTGCGCTACGCCGGCAGCAACGGCCTGACGTACCACTCGCGCGTGGTCCGGGCCATGCCGGGCGGGGCGGACGGGGTGGCGGTCGAGAAGGGGCAGGCGAAGCAGAAGGTGACCGTGGACCTCGGCGAGTTGCGCAAGCAGCTGGGCGACTACCTCGACAAGACCGGGCGAGCGTTCCGGGACGGGCAGCGGCCGCTGCGGTTCCGTGATCTGCGTCTCGTCGCCTTCGTCCAGAACGACGAGAACCAGGAAATCCTGCACGCCATCGAGGTGCCGGTCCGCGGGGACGAGAAGAAGTAAGCGCGACGCCGCGCGAAACCGACCAGCCCGAAGCGCCCGGCGCTGGCGCTCCGGGCTGGTCGGCGAAACTGCTGATCGCGA
Source organism: Gemmataceae bacterium (assembly GCA_020847555.1). The sequence continues at coordinate 1,468 of JADLBT010000222.1, read as the reverse complement.
CTGTTTAGCCGCGTTCCACGAACTCCGCGAGCAACTCACTGCGGCTGGGCTCGCGCAACTTCAGCAGCCCGCGGCTCTCGATCTGACGAATCCGCTCGCGCGTCAGTCCGAATTCGCGGGCGATCTCTTCGAGGGAACGCGGCTGGCCGTCCTTCAGCCCGAAGCGCATCTCGAGCACCGCCCGGTCGCGCGGGGCCAGCGTCCCCAGCACCGCATCGAGCCGGGCTTTCAGAACCTGACGGTCGGCGTCCTCGCCGGCCTCCTCGCTGTGGACGTCGCTCAGGAAGCCTTCGAGCCCCCGGGCGGCCTCCTCGTCGCCGCGCGGCTCGTCCAGGCTCACCGGCTGCCGCGCGGCCGCTCGCAGGTTCCACGTCTGCTCGGGCGTGATGTTCAGGGCCGCCGCGACTTCCTCGATCGCCGGCTCCCGGCCGAGGGTTCCGGTCAGCTCGCGGCTGACGCGCTCGATCTGCCGGAGCAGGTTCAGGTGGTGGCACGGGACGCGAACCGTCCGCGACAGCTCGGACAGAGCCCGGGTGATGCCCTGACGGATCCACCAGGTGGCGTAGGTGCCGAACTTGAACCCGAGACGGTAGTCGTACTTATCGACGGCCCGCATCAGGCCGCTGTTCCCCTCCTGGATGAGGTCGGCGAACGGCAGACCCCGCCCCCGGTACTTCTTCGCGATCGACACCACCAGCCGCAGGTTCGCCTCCGCCAACTCGCGCCGGGCCTGCTGGTAGGCAAGGCGGCGCCGCTCCAGCACCGGCAACAGCCGGGCCAGTTCCCGAGGGTCGTCCGCAGGGGTCGTCGTCGGCTCGGTGGCCGCGACCACGTCTTCCAGCCCCTCCGCCTCCACCTCCGCAGCGGCGTCGAGCGTGGGCTGCCCCGTCAGCTGCTGCCGCAGTTCGGCGCTCCACAGGCTGATCAGCTCGGTCCGCGGCGAAAGCTCCTCGGCCAGCCGGATAGCCCGGAGCAACCGGACCCGCGCGGCGGACTTTCCTTGCGCTTCCGTCGCGGGCGGTACGACCCGTCCCTTCTGGTCGAGGGCCGCGGCCGCTTCGTCCTGGAGGCGGCGCAGCTGGTGCAGGTGGCCGGACAGCCGCTTCGCTATCGTTTCACTGTTCAGGCCGAGGCTGGGCACCACGTCGATGACGCGATCCAGCACCAGCTGGCCGGCCCGGATACGCTCGTAAGTCTCGGTGACGCGGGCCAGCACCGCCCAGCTCCACAGGGCGGCCCGCCGGTAGCGGCTGCGTGCCGTCTCCAACCGCCCGGCCAACTCGGTCTCCTGCGAGCGGTCGAGCATCGGGATCGATCCCATCTGTTTGAGGTACAGCCCCAGGGCGTCGTCCGCCGACAGGTGTTCGTCCGCGTAAAGGGACGGCGCGTGCAGCCCGCCCTCCTCCTCCGGCAGGAGGTGCAGGTCGTCCTGGTAATCCCGCTCGACCGCTCCCCGCGCGCTGCGGTT
>JADLBT010000221.1 GCA_020847555.1 Gemmataceae bacterium | reverse complement strand
CGGGCTGCCCGGCGCGGTCGATGCCGGCGTCGAGGCTGGTCGCTGTATCGGCGTTTGCACTGCGGTCGGTGCGGCTGCTGACGTGGGATTGGTCCTTCGCGGAACGATGTCAACCGGCTTCTGCCCGTCCGGGAGCACCAGCGGCGCCTTCTCGCCCGTTGTGGCACTCGCCGGACGAACGGCCTGGGCCTGGGCGGACGGTGACACGACCGGAGCCTTCATGACCGGCAAGGACGACGCGGTCCGGGCCGCCGCCTGGGCCGGCACCGCCGGGGTGGGATCGACCAACTTGCCGCTGCCGGTGACCTGCTTGGCGACCTGCACTCCCTGGGTATCGGCCGGCATCAACGTCACGGTCGAGGAGTCGGCGTAGATCGGCACGCCGTTGCGCGGCACGAAGCAGATCCGGACGTGAATCTGATTGATGTCGGGCCGGTAGCTGTTCACCCACGGCATGAACAGCGTGTACCCCCAGCCGACGACATCCTTGCGCAGCAGCTGGGTCAGCACCTCCTTGTCGTACTGCCAGCGCTCGAGCGGCTTCGGCTGGCCGCCGGAGGTGAGCGGGCGGTCGTCGTACAGATCGATGATCAGGGAGCCGTCGCCCGCCAGTGGTCTGGGGTTCTCGCTGTCGAACAGATACAGCCGGCCCGCCAGCCCGCGCAGGGCAGCGCCGCCGTTGGCCGGGTCGTGAGTGGTGTTGATTCCCGACTGGAGCCAGACGGCTGCCCGGCAGACCGGGCCGACTGGCGGCGGCTCGTCGCACAGTGACCCGAAGGTGGTACAGCCCGCGGACAGTCCGCACACCAGCCCCAGAACCGCCGGCAGCAGCGAGCGCATCAACCGCCCCGGTCTGCCTGACCGGCCCTCGCAGCTGTGAGACACACCCGCCATGAGAGACTCCCTTCTCCTCGGCACTGGTTCCTTCCGAGTCCGCAGCGCGAGCGTGGGGTGAGCGTTGCCCCGCGCTCGCGCTGCGAACTCGAACCGGGATGTTGTCAACCGCCCTGCGGCATCCGCTGGAGCAATCCGCGCGGGTCGTTCGGCGGCGGGATCGTGATGACGTTGACCGGGATCCCCGCCGCCGGGAGCAACGGAGCTGTCGGCGGAGCGTACTGCTGGCTAACCGGGGTGCCGCCCTTGGCCGTCCCAGGGGCCACCGCCGGAGGCCGCGGCGCCTGCTGCGGCATCAGGCTCGCGCCCGGCTGGCCGCTCCCGGAGGGCAGCATCTGCGGCGCGGGGGCCATCTCCGGCCCGGCCGGAGCGCCCTGCGGCCCCACCGGCACGCCGTGCGGTACGAGATCCCCGTTCGGCAGCGGAGACGGCTCGGCGCCGGGGCAGTTGCCGGTCGGGCACCCGTTCCCCGGATCGCCCGGTCCCGGCAGGATGGGCGCCATCCCGCTCGTCCCGTGATACCGGAGCACGTCGCCGACCACCCAGTCCATCCGCTTCGCCTCTATCGCGAGGATCTTTCGGGCGTCCTCCGGGCAGCGGATGATATGCGGCGTCAGGATCACGAGCAACTCGCGCTTCTCCTTTGCCTGCGTCCGATAGCGGAACAGCACCCCGACGCCCGGCAGGTCGCCGAACCACGGGATCTTGTTCTCGTTGCGTGCGTCGCGCTTCGTGATCAGCCCGCCGATCGCGACCGTTTCGCCGTCCTGGGCGATCACCGTCGTCTCGACTGACTGGACGTTGAACGCAGTGGCGAACACCCCGTTGCCAACGTTCACCGTCGTCGTGGACGGGGACGTCACCTCGGGGACGACACGCATGACCACCGAGCCGTCCGGGTTGATCTTCGGTGTCACCTGCAAGATCACACCAATTGGCCGATAGTTGATCTGGTTTGTCGCTGTCGGGATACCCGTCGCCGTTGTCGTGTTGATCGACGACGTCACATACGGGAAATCCTGGCCAACCTGGATGCGGGCTGCCTGGTTGTCGGTCGTCGTCACCTGCGGCCGGCTGAGGACGTCGAGCCGACCCTGAGTCCGCAGGGCGCGGATCAGCAGATTGAACGACTCACTCGCGGCCGACAGGACGAACCCGCCGACGCCGGCCGTCGGTGACGCCCGGCCGACGCCCAGGTTCCCAAGTCCCTGGAACGCGACCACGCTCGGGCTGCCAATGCCGATCGGCGTCGTGTTCGGCAGCGGGGAGGCCGTGTTAAAGTTGAACCCCGGGTTCGGGGCCGTCGCTGTGCTGATCGAGAACCCGTCGGTCGTCGTCAGCCCGCGCCGGAACAAGATCGGGCTCTGCAGACCGATCTCGACGCCGAACTCCTCGCTGCCGGTCAGGTCCACCTCGGCGATCAGCGCCTGAATGACGACCTGCGGCGGGAGGGTGTCGAGCTGGACGACGAACCGGAGGATCTCGTCAAAGTACTGCGGCGAGGCGCTGATGAGCAGCGTGTTCGTGACCGGCTCGGGGACCAGGACGACGTCGCGTAGCAGCTCCACCTGGCCGACCATCTTGCCGGCCGTTCGGAACGGGGTGAGCGACTTGGTCACGAAGTCGTTCAGGGCCGCCGACACGTCGGCCACCTGGGCGTTCTTCAGCCGGTAGGCGATGCTGCGCCGGGACTCGACATCGACCAGCTCGAGCCGGTTGATGATCGCCTCGATCACGTCGAGGTCGTTGACGCTACCGCCGACGATGATGCTGTTGGACCGATCATCGACGGTCATGCGCAGGTCGATGATCGGCACTCCCTCCGGCGTCACCCCGCCGAGGGTGAAGTACAGGGGCCGCGGCTGGCCGAGGGCCGCGCCGCCAAGGCCGCCGACCCCACCCACGCCGCCGACACCGCCAATCCCGCCGACGCCACCAGCGACGCCGCCGCCGACCCCGGCCCGGGCGGCTCCGCCAGTCCCGAGGAACAGCTGCTGGAGCATGGTGGCGACGCTGATGGCGTCCGCCTTCTTCAGGGTAAAGATGCGCACCTCGGAGCGAGCCGTCGGCGCCCGGTCCAGGTCGCGGATAAGGGCCAGGATCAGGTCGAGCGCCAGCTGCGGCGCGGACACGATCAGGCTGTTGGTCCGGTAGTCGGCGTTGATCCGCACGTCCTCGAGCAGGAACCCGGTGTGTTCACCCGGAACGCCCTTCTGCGTGCTGATGAAGTGGATGGTGTTGGCCTTCGTCGCCGGACGAGGCGGGAATCCGCTCAGGGCGGCACCCGCGCCGCCGAGGCCGCCGGCACCACCGATGCCGCCGACGCCGCCGATGCCACCGACGCCGCCAATCCCGGCCCCGCCGACGCCGCCAACCCCAGCGCCGATGCCGCCAACCCCAGTGCCGACCCCGCCGGCCCCGCCGAGGGTGCCGGTCGTCCCGATGGGGCTGGGCGTGACCACCCCTTCGATGATCGACTGGTTGAGCAGCACGGCCAGCTCGGTCGCCACGGCGGTCTTGAGCCGGATGATGCGCAGCTCATTGATCGACTTGGGGATCATCGTGTCGATCTTGGTGATCAGCTCGCGGATGTTGGTCAGGTCCGCCGGGGCCGCCTGGACGAGGACCGTGTTGGTGTGGTCGTCGGCCGTGATGCGGATCTGGTTCTGCTCCACCCCGTAGAGCGTCGCGTACAGGGCCGACAGCTGGGCCGCGACCCGGACCGCGGACGCCTGCTTGAGCTGGAACGTCGCCATCCCGGACCCCTTGGGGTTGGGCTGATCGAACTCCTCGATCTTGCGGATGATGTCGCCCAGCCGGACCTTCGGGGCTCCGACCAGGATCGTGTTGAAGCGGGCGATCGGGAGGAGGACGATCGACCCGGCCACCTGCTGAAGCGACGGCTGGCCGGCCACGCCGATCTGGCCGGGCGTTACCTGCGCCGCGCCGCCGGGGCGGGGGCCGCCGCCGGGCTGCAGGATGTTGCCGGCCGGGGTCGGGTTGACCCGCGAGAACAGATTGTTCAGCTGCATCGAGACGCTGGTGGCGTCCTGATGGCGCAGCGTCACCATCTGCAACTGGATCTCTGACCCGGCTCCGAGCTTCTGGATGAACTCGATGATCTTGAGAGCGGCCTCGAGATCCTGCTGATTCTGGGCGCGGATAACGACGCCGCCAAGCTGGGGCAGGGACTCGACCTGCACGGGCAGCCGCGGAGCGACGATACCGCCGTCCTTCGGACCCATGCCGTCCTTTTCGTCCTTGCCGTTCTTGCCGTTCTTGTCGTCCTTGCCGGCCGGCGGCTGTTCTTCCTGGTGGTTGATCAGGTGCAGTGCTTCGGTCGGAGGTGCCGGATCGAGAGGGGGGAGGGCGACCCCACCGTCCTGGTGGAGTCGGCCCCGCTGAGCTACATAGACGGTCCAGTCGTCACGCTGCGGATCGAAGAGGATCGACTGCCGAGGGTCATCCGTGACCCACTGTGCGAAAAAATCGGACCCTCGCTCCGGGCTGAGGGACGAGGTACGTCCTCGCCCGCCGCGACTGCCTCCAGGCCCGCCGCGGCCTCCCGTCGGTCCGCCGCTGCCGAACCCACCGCGGCTGCCGCCAAACCCGCTCATGCCGGACGGTCCGCCGCCGCCGAACGGGCTGCCGCCGGAGCCGAAGCTCGGGAAGCCGCCGCCGCTGAAGCCGCCGAACGACCGGAAGCCGGACGACCCGCCGCCGAAGCCGCTGCTCCCGCCGAAGCCGCTGCTCCCGCCAAAGCTCCCGCGGCTGCTGCCGCTGCTCCGGCTGCCGCCCTGGATGGCGGTCAGAGCCTGCTCGACCAGGTCCGGGTCGATGCCGGACACCGACACGACGCGGACCGTCTGCGGCGACTCCTTGGCTGCCTTCTCCATGTTCTCGACCAGTTTCGAGATGTCGTCGTACATCAGCTTGGTGGTGGCCAGGGCCAGGCCGTTGGTGCGCTCGTCCACGCCGATCGACAGGGTGACCGGCCTGGGCTCGCCGCGGTAGTCGGTGCTCCCGGACGGGCCGCGGCTGCCAAACGCCCCGAAGCTGCCGACCGTGCCGAACGCCCCGAACGACCGCGACTGGGTGTTCGTATTCTCGCGGAAGACCCGCTCGATGACGCTGGCGACCTCGTTGGCGTTGTTGTACTTCAGCTGGATGTAGAACGTCCGGATGGTCTGTTCGGAGTCGGTCTCGGAGATGTCGAGCCGCTCGATCAGCTGGCGGACGGTGAGCATATCGACCGGCTTGGCCTTGACGAGCAGGGCGTTGATGGCCGGATCGGCGACCACGCGCACGCGGTCCTCGCGCTTCTCGGTGGTGCCTCCTCCTGACCGCGGAGGTCCGCCGCCAGGACCGCCGCGGCCGCCGCCGGGGCCGCCGCCGCCCATGATGCGCTGCATGATGTCGCCGAACCCGCCGCTCGGTCCGCCGCGCCCGCCCCTGTTGTCCCTGGGGCCGTTGAACGCCTCGTCGAGCATGCGGGCGAGTTCGATGGCGCTGGCCTTCTTCAGCTTGATCAGCTCGAAGTCGCCCTCGCCCGCGGTGGTGTCGGTGTACAGGCGGACGAGTTCCTGCACCAGCGCCAGGGCCTTGGGGTCGTCACTGGTGACGATCAGCCGGTTACCGAACGCAGCGATTGTGACCGGCTGGCTCTTGCCCTTGGGCTGCTGCGCCCGCGGGTCGGACAGCTGGGGCTTCTCCTTGCCCGCGGCCGGTTTCTGGGGCTCGCCCTCCTGGAAGGAGGTGTCCAGCTTCCGGGGCCGCACGGGCGGCTCCGGCTCCGCCGGCTTCTTTTCGGGAAGTCCGCTGGACGGCCGGATCAGCTGGATGTCGGCGCCCGGGCGCATCTCCTTGAGGAGTCGCTGGATTTCCGCGGCAAGGGCGGCCGCGCTACCCTCCTTGAGGGTGAAGGAGCGCATGTTGATTCCGCCTCCGCCGCCGATCACCTGGCCCGGTCCCTCGAGCACCTTGATGGCCTCGCGGACCTCCTTGACCATCTGCGGCGTCCCGCGAACGATGATCGCGTTGCGATTCGCGTCTGCGTCCAGATACAGGGCGCCGGCCCCGTCCTTCGGCGGCGGGAACATCCCCTTGAGCGTCTCCAGGGCCTTGGTAGATTCCAGTGTGCTCAGGCCGATCACGTCCGTGGACGTGGTCGCTGGTTGGACGATGTCGGACAGGTACTTGGCGATCGCCCGCTGGTCCTCCGGGGTGGCGAACACGAGCAGGGCGTTATTCCCCAGGGCCGTGATGTTCATCGTCGGCGTCGGCTTGAACGTCATCTGCATCGCCTTGGCGAGAACCTCGGCGTTGCCGGTCGGCACCTCGTGCCGCATGAACGCCGGCGGGCCGATCACGATCGGCGGCTGGTTCGGGTGCTGGGGGACGTCGATCTTGTCGAGGATCTCCTTCGCCTTGGCGATCTTGTCAGCCGGGCCGGTGATCATGATGCTGTTGGTCATCGGATCGACGGTGATGTTGTGGACACGGACCCGGGTGCGGGTGACGCCCTCCTTGTTCTTGAACGTCACCTCCTGCTTCTGGTCGCCGAGGTGCTTGCCCACGATCGCCTCGGCGTCGGCCGCCTTGACGTACTTGCACCGATGATTCAGGGTCGCCGTCTGGCCCTCGATCGGGTTGTTGTCCTCGATGCTCTTGATGACCCCGTAGGCGTACTTCAGGTAGGCGGCGCTGTCGCGCAACCACAGCTGGTTGACCGTCGCCAGCGGGGTCACCTTCCCGAACGTCGTGCTGAGCATCTTCTGGACCTCGGCCGCGATGTCCTCCGCGTTGAACTTCTGGAACTGGTAGGGCAGCATGACCAGCTCCGTGTCGCCCCGCTGCATCAGCTCCTCGGCCGTCACCCGTGGAATCAGGTGGTCCGGGATCGGCTGGTCCGCCGGCACGACCGTGAACGAGTCCTTGTGCCGCAGGAGGACGTACTTCTGGCTGATCAGCGCCCGGTTGAAGATATCAACGATCTCCGGAAGCGTGTATTTCCGTTTTTCCGGCGGGATGAAGGTGAACGACCCGGTCGGGAGCTGACCGCCGATGAACGGGATCTTCAGCTGCTCGGCGAGCCACTGGATCGCTCCGTCCCGTCCCGCCCACGGCTTGTTGCCCATCGCGAAGGCGATGAGCTTCTCTTCTTTTTTCTTCGTGTCCGCGGGCTTGGCGTCCTTGCTGTCCTTCGCGGCCGGCGCCCCCGTCCCCGACTCCTGGGCCGTCGTCGAGGGCACGAGTATGCAGGCGGCCAGCACGGCCAGCCCCACCCCCCAGATCCAGCACCATCGTGTTCGTCGCATGTTTACACCCTGTGCGAGTGGTTCCTCGATACCCCAGAGCGCCGCGGGCGGAGCCAATTGCTTCAATCCCCCATTGTACCCCGCGCGGCCCCGGCGTAACCCCTAAATCCCGATGGTACCCCTGCTTCCCGCATCGTCCGGTGCTTCGGTCCGGCGGCGCATCGACGTGGAGCCACGAACCCTGGGCGACTCGGCCGGCGGTCCCTGCCGGCCTGCGCTCGGATCAGCAAGTCTGACGATGGAGGGCTCTCCATAGCCAGGCCGCCGGAAAAATGGAAGGCGAAATTCGCGTCGGCAGACCAGTCCCACCAGCCCCGCGCTGACGCGGCGGGCTCGGATGACGCTGATTGCGTCCGGCCTGCCGCCCCGGCTCACCGGGCCGACGCTGTCGCTGTGGGTGCGGATTGGCCCTCCTGGGTGCCGTTGCCGGCCAGGGTCGCCACGCCGCCCCAGGCGATCGCGGACGCCGAGCCTTGCCCCGAACACCCGGACACCACCGTGCCGGCGAAGATGACAGGGTAGCTCATGGCCCGCACCTCCGGATCCGGCAGCGGCGTCCGCAGGCCGTCGGCCAGTCGCTGGCCGACGGCCAGGAAGCAGTACCCCTGGTGAGCAGGCAGCGGCACGTCGCTCCCGTCGGTGAACGAGCAATATCGCTCCGGGACGGCGAAGAAGGTCCAGTCGTCGTCGGCCTTCAGCACCTTGCCGCGTACCAGGTCGTAGCGGAATGCGAAGTCCTTGCGGTTTCGCCCGAGGCTCACCACCCTGTCCCGGAGCATGCTGCCCCAGTAGTTGGCGTCCACCTTGTAAACGCTCCAGCCGCTGGCCGGTACGAGTTTGGCCTTCACCAGCGCGTCCACCTCGGCCGCCGGAACCTCGTAGATCGTGTCCGAGCGCTGGAACCGCTTGCGGGGCGACTCCTCGTCTCCGGAGGTCGTTTTCAGCTGGATGTGGAACGTCACGCCGCGCGTGTCGATGCGGACCACCTTGCCGCGAACGACGGTGTTGCGGTCGGAAGTCTTCAGCAGCGGGATCCAGTTGCTGCCGAGCGACAGCTTGAGTTCGACCCGCCGCTCGATGGCCCGATCGTACAGGCTCGCCCGCGGCGCCGACGCGATCGTCACGTCGGTCAGGTGGGCGAACGTGATCACGTCCTCTGTCTCACGGGGCTTGACCTCTACCGGGGCCTTCTCCTTGACGTACTCCACAATGGTCTGCGGCTGGGGCGGCGGCGGCGCGCCTTCAAAGATGTTCTTGCGCGCGAGGTCGGTGTAGACCCGCCCCCTGGGCAGAAGGGCGGCGGCCAGGAGCTTTTCCTGCAGCCCCGGCAGGCCCAGCCCGGTCGGCATGCGGCGCCCGGCGAGAAGGACGGCGTCCCGGACGACGAGCGGCTGACCGGCCGCCGCCAGGCCGCCGCCGCGCTTCGCCGACCCGTGGACGACCAGAGCCTCGACGGTCAGGTGAGCGGCGAGCGCGCCGCTGGCCTTGCCCGTCCCTTCCGCCTCCTTGACGGTCAGCCCACGGATACGGTGCAGCAGAGGGGCGGTCTGCAATTCCTCCAGGAAGGCGACCAGGTTCGGCAGCTTCGTCGCCTTGATCGGGACCGTGAAGACCATCGACGTGTAGGCTGGCACGTTGCCCGGGAGCATCGGGACAGATTTCGAGTCGCCGTTGATCCTCCCCTGCGGGAACTGGGCGTCGATCTGGTGCCTGGCCAGCAGGTCGCGCAGATACCTCGAGTACTCGCCCTCCGCCGTCTTGAGCGCGTCCTCACGCTCGTGCGGAGTGCGCGGTCCCGGCCGGGCCGCCTTCAGGTTCTCCACCCCAGGCAGGCTGAGGAGGCGCCAGTGCTGCAGCTTCACCCGGTCGCGGGCGATCTGCGCAATCTCGAGCTGCTTGGCGGCGTTCACCTGCTGTTGCTGGTCGATATCCCGGTAGGTGGCCAGCAGCGGCAACAGGAGCAGGTTGTAGCCGATCAGGGCCAGGCCGCCGACAACGAGGACGCCCAGCACGACGTAGGTGAGCGAGCGGTCTTGGGTAGTATTCATGGCGGCCTCCCTCAAAAGTCAAAGTCGATGGACGGCGGCTCCCCCTTCGACGGGGCCTTCTCGGGAGCCTTCTGTTTCTTGATGCGGATGGGGGGAGGCTGCTTCGGGGGAAGCGGCGGGGTGAACCGCTCGACGTACCTGTTCGGGGTCTGTCGCGCCACGTCCACGCTCACGGTGAAGGTCTTGACGTCCCTGCCCTTCCTGGCCGCCGACCCGGTGAGATCCCCGATGTGCTTGATCGAGGCCCGGTGGCCGGCGTCGTTGAGGGCGTCCTTGAAGGCGTCCACCAGCCGCGCCTGCTTGGTCGGCACCTCGCCGATGATGGTTACCAGGGCGACGTACTTCTGCTTCGTCTTGTCCTTCGCGTTGCGCGGCAGGGTGCGTGGCACGGCGGTCAGCTCGGTGACGCGGAACCCCTGCTGCCAGTCGAACCGGCGGGTGATCTCGTACAGCTCGTCCAGCCACGAGACGTTGCCCTCGTGCCACTCCCTGAGCGCCTGGATCTGCTTGGCATCGGGGGCAAGCTGGGTGAGCAGGCTGGTCTGCCGGGTTCCCTCGGCACGCAGGTCGTTGAGCGTGCTCTGGGCCGACGCGAGCAGCCAGTAGCCGGCGAAGCCGACAGCGGCGAGTACCAGGATGCCGACCAGCGCGTACTTGAGCAGGCGCTCCCGCTCGGGGTCGGCCGTCTTGACCGGCTCCTTGGGCTGCAGCAGGTTGATCGACGCCTTGCGGGCGGCCGCCCACTCGGCCACCAGGCCGACGCAGCCGGTGAACCCGCCGCGGTCGCCGGTCACCTGAACCTGAGCCTCCCGGGCGAATGGGTCGAGTGGGTGGACCGGGACGGGGACGGTCTGCTGCAACTGTTCGCGCAGGGCAGCGTGCTCGTCCCCGCCCGCGAGGTAGAGCGCCTGGATGCGGTCGGCGGCGCTCCCGCGGGACTGGCCGGCGTACAGGGCGAGGTTGCGTTTGACCTCGGCCGCCAGGTTCCCGGCGGCCGGCAGCGAGCGCGTGAAGAGGAGCGTTTTCCCGCGCACGACCGAGAAATCGGCCCAGTCCTCGGCCAGGGTCAGGATGGCCGCGACGGCGTCCGGCTCGGGCAGGGCGGGGGTGGCGACGGTGGCCGCGGCGCGCTCCAGGGCGGCGGCCACGCCGAAGCCGCGCGGCGTCAGCGCCAGCGGCTTGAGCCCGGCGACCCGGCACACCTCCTTCAGAAAGAGGGTGATCTCGCGCCGGACGGCGACGGCCAGCGCCGTCTTCTCCCCGTTGGACCCATTGGCGCTCGGCTTGACGGCGTAGTCGATGACCTGCGCGTCGGGCGATTCGGTCAACTCCTTGGCGGCCTGGAAGCGCACCAGGGCCGGTTCCTCGGCGGGGGGAACCGGCGGGAAGCGGATTTCCTTGAGGACCACGCGGTCGCGGCCGACGGTGAGGACGACCGGGGCGGCGGCGATGCCGGCCTCCTTGAGGCGCTCGCGGAGGAACTGACCGACCGCCTCGGCCCGACCGGGCTGGGGCCGGAAGTCGCCGCTCACCACGACCGCTCGATCGACGCGCACCCCGCCCCGGGCGGCCGTGGCCGAGACGACGTGCAACTGGTTTACGTCCCAGTCGAGACCAAGGTAGCGTGCCAAGCTGCGGGACTCCTCTGGAGAGGGGTCAGGGCTCAGGGGTCAGGAGGCAGATGAAAGCTCACCTAAAGCCCACGGGTGGCGTCCCGTGGGGCAAGTCCGCGGCGCTCTGCCCACGGGACGCAGGCCGTGAGCTTTCATCTGCCTCCTGACTCCTCACCCCCTTTCCCTCCGCGTTACGGTTGCTGCAAATCGAACCCCCGACCGAGTTCGGTCAGGTCGCGGTAGTACATGATGCGCGGGCGGCCGTTGTTCGTGTCGATGACCGCCTCGACGCGGGCGATTGGGCCGGGGCCGTCGAAGTAGCCGACGGATTGCAGCCGGTACACCTGCGACCGGGTCGTGATGTATTTCTCCAGCTTCTTCATCGTCTCCGGTTTGATGTTTGCGTCGAGGACCAGCCACGCGGGCGTCTTGTAAGCGTCGTCGAGCGGGTCGGTCGAGTCGAGCGACGGCCGCGTCGCGAGGATCACCTCCACGTCCAGTGCGGTCAGCTCGGGCAGCGCCGCCACCACCGCCGCCGGGGCCGTGTTGATGTTGATCCGCCCGTAAATGTCCTGGCCCTTCGAGGTCGTCGTCCTGTCCAGCAGCACCGGCAGCAGCTCGCGCAGCTGGCCGTCGGCCGTCAGCGGCGAGACGACGTAGGTCGGCTCGCCCTTGGGATCCTCCGCCGGGATCGTGACGTAGGTATCGATCAGATCGTAAATCGACGCAATCTTCTGCGACGCCTTCTGCTTGGTCGATTTCTGCGCCCCGCCTCCCGAGCTGGTCTTGGCGTTCTTGGGCAGCTTCGTCATGCTCGCCGGTTTGTAGACCCGGGCCAGCACCAGGTACGCCGCCGTGTCGGCATCGACTGCGTTCGAGAGGTCGGTGTACAGCTGCGCAAGGTCGTCCCCGTTGAGGTAGATGCGCGGCTGTCCCTCGCTATCGACGTTCAGCTCGCGGCTGTGGACGGTCAGGTAGGCGGCCCACCCCGGGCCGGCGTCCCCCTCGTCCCCGTCGAGGATCCCGTTGCGGTTGCGGTCCGTCCCGAGCAGCAGTGCCGGCTGTTCGGCGATGCCCTTGACGAGCAGCAACTCCTCGATGCTGTCGATCGGCCCGTTCTTGGCCCGGTACGGCGGACTCAGCGCGCTGTAGTACTCGTTCTCCGCTCCACCGGCGCCCGGCTGGTCATCGGCATCGACCCAGTCCACGATTGCGTTGGCGATGTCCTCCGTCATGTCCGGCAGCTTCATGAGCATGTCGCGGAGTATCTTGCCGGACTTGTCCAGCTTGATCAGCGTGTTGAGGTTGATCTTACCACCTTCATCGATCACGCCGAAGCGAAAACTGGCACCGCCGGCAAGTTGTTCGTCCGGGCCGGCCGGACAAACGATACTGAAGCGTCCCTGGCGCGCCGGGTCGGTCCCCTCGCCGACTGCCTGGCCCTGGAACGCTTCCGGGTTGTTGCAGGTGTTGGCGCCGGCGTTGGTCGGGTCGCTCAGCAGGGCGGCGGCGTAGTGGACGCCCGACTCGGCGAAGGCGCGCGCCTGGGCGGCGCGGGTGAAGCTGGCCGACGCCTTGTACTCGGACGTCATCAGGTCGCTGTACTGGTAGGCCGCCAGCGAGAGCACGACGATCACCACCAGCACGCCGACGATGACGATCCCACGACGGGCCGAGAAGGACGGGGCAGCGGGCGGTGTGGCATGAAGGCGCATGGCGTTCCGGCTAGTTGCCGCTCGTGGTGGCTGGTGTGGTGGATGGCATGGCGGACGGATCCATGCTCGGGTCGGTTGGTTCCGGGGTGACGCCGTTCGCCGTCAGGATCGGCACGACATGGACGTAGGTGCGGACCTGGCCCGGAGCGACCGTGCTGCGGCTGGTAGCGGTCGGAGCGACGGTGAAGGTGATGCGGACCGCCGCGGGCGGGCCGATCGGGGTTTCTCCGTCCTCGCCAACAGCAGTCCCGTCCCAGCTCGTCTGCCAGGTCGCGCCGTCGAAGTACTCGAACTGCACGCTTTGCACTTCCGGAAACAGGACGTGCGTCTGCTCGTCGCCGGCTCCGGCGGCCATCGCGCCGGTTTCCTCGTCGGAGGTGACGCTCTTGACCTCCTGGCGGGCCAGCCCCCCGCCCCCTTCCGGTCCGCCCGCGACCCAGTACGTCACCCGGCGCAGGTCCGACACCGGCTGTCCGAAGTCGCTCAATCCACCCTGGGTCGGATCCGCGGAGAGGAATACCTCCTTCGGCACGCGGCTGATGTAGAGCGTCAGCGTCGTCTCATCTCCCTGCAACATCAGGTTGAACGGGTACGGTCCGGTAGCCGGCGTGGCGGCCGCGGCGGTCGCGGGGGTCGTACTCGTGGTCGGGGTTGTACTCGTGGCGGCGGCCGGATCGGTCGTGGCGGTCGCGCCGCTGGAACTGCTCGAACTGCTCGAACTGCTCGAACTGCTTGAACTCGACGCCAACTTTGGATCGACCGGAGCGAGGTGAGCGGTAATGTCAGTGCGGAACTGGTTGACGACAGACCGAGCCACGGCGGCCTGCTCCGTCATCCGACGGCCAGCGGCGGTCCCGGCCAACTGAACGTCCAGGGCGACGTAGACGGCACCCAGGAGCAGCACGCCGATCGCCAGGGCCAGGATCACCTCGAGCAAGGTGTACCCGGCCCGAGACGGGCGCCGCCGAGAGCGAGAGTCGGTGTACCGCACGGGGCACCTCATATTTCTTGCTCCCTTCTCCCCTCGTGGGAGAGGGGGAGGATCCCCCTCACCCACGGCCCCTCTCCCACCAGGGGAGAGGGGGAAAACCAGACACCCTTCGCTGGATCCTGAATCATGGGGGGGGGGTGCTGGAGCTACCGGAAGAACTGCTCGAACTGCTGGAGCCGCTCTCCGCGGCAGATCCCTGGGCGGTCCCGCCGCGCACGGTGGGGTTGAGAACCAGCTGGAAGAGCGTCACCTGATTGGTGACCCCGTCCTGACGCGGGCGGGCGACCGTGACCTTGACGGTCCAGAGGTTGGCGACGGTATTCTGCGCGCACTCGAGGGACCATTCCCAGGCCGGGTCATCCTCGAAGGCCACCTTCTCCTGCGCCTGAAGGGGGACGGCGCCGCAAACGACCTCGCCCAGCTTGGACTGGCAGCGGTGCAGCGCCTCGGTGTCCAGCTGAATGTCCAGGGCGCGTTCGTTGCCCATGCCGATCAGCCGAACGATGCCCACGAGGGAGAGCAGGAAGATGGCCAGGGAGATGAGGACTTCAAGAAGCGTGAGGGCTGCCCGCCGGGGCGAGCGAGCAGACAGAGGAGGGGTATTTGGCCTCGGCAGCATCCGTGGTCCCCTTTCCGAACTCCCGCCAGAACCTCGATCAGCCCGGAAGGCCGGCAAGCCGCTGCCACCGGCGCTCCGGGCTGGTCGGGGGAGGCGAACGGGGAGGAAAGTGCGACTCGTCCGGGTGTTAGCGCGAGGTGGTTACCACGCCCGTGGCGCCCCGCAGCCGCAGAACCAGAGGGGCGCCGTTCCCCTCGGCGAAGGCGATCTCCGCGTCCCGGTCGGCGGTGCCGTCCGGCTGAAACACGATCGGGCTGCCCCACTCGCTGCTACCCTCCGCCTGGCCGCCCGTCGTCAGCCCGCCGCCGGCCCCACTGGGGTCCGTGATGGGCGAACGGAACAGAACGCCCTGCGGCAGCTTGTCCTCGATCACCAGGCCAACCCCCGCGCCGCTGGCACCGTCGGTGCTGCCCGGAGCAGCCGGGGTGCTGGCCGTCGCGGCGCCGTCCCAGTATTCCGGGCTGTCCGGGGCGAGCTTGTACTGCCCGGTGCCCTGGACGATCGCGAACCGATAAGGCCGATTCTCGGCGATGGCGTGCGCCTTGGCGTCGGCCCACCGGGCCTTGATCGCGTCGGCGGCCGCCGTCAGCGGGGTGTCGCCGTACATCGAGTTGATGGTGGGCGCCACAACGGCGGCGATGATGGCCAGGATCGCCAGCACCACGACCGACTCAAACAACGTAAAACCGCGGCGGGGATTTCGCACGACCACTCCTTGCAGGTCCGGCGTCCGGGAGAGGGTTGCCGTCATTTCTCGTCCTTGTTTCTGCTCGCGACTGCGGCCTGGCGGGGCCGTCTACCAGTTGGAAATCATGGTCTGCTGGTTTTTTGACGGCCCAAGGCTGTAAATCTTGGGCTTGAAGGTCGTCGGGTGCTGCTGGTTGGGGTCGAGAACGTAGAAATCGCCCCACGGATCCACCAGGGTGGTCTGATCCAGGTAGGCCCGCTGTCCCGTGTTGGGATTGGCCACCGTCAGTTCCTGAAGCGTCTGGGGGTAGACCCCGCCGTTCTGGGCGGCGTAGGCATCGACGGCCCCTTCGAGGGTCTTGATGTCGATTTTCGCGCGATCGATGCGCGCCCGGTCGAGGTAGCTCAGGTAGATCGGAATGGCGGCGCCGGCCAGCACGACCAGGATGGCCACCACCACCAGCATTTCCATCAGGGTGAACGCCGACCGTTTAACCCCGCGTGGTTGTTCCGTTTTGAGCACCATGGTCAGCTCCCCGACTTGCGGGACTCCGATGTACCTCATTTAACACCCCAATCTTAACCTGATACCCGATTAAGAGACCATTAAACTTTTCCCTGAACTGTTGTTTACTTATGATATTCTCGCTGGCGCTTTGGGCGCGGACAGGAGTTTGGCCCGGTAGTTCCACGGTCGGCGGCTAGACTTCGAGTCACTGCGCGACGCGCTGCTGGCGAAAGAATTCGTGTTTGTCGATTGACGGCCCGCGCACGGCGACCGGAGGTGGATGAGTGGACCGCGATCACCGGGTGCGCTGCTGGAACTGCAAGACCCCGTTCCCGCGAGCGGTGCTCGTGACCGGGCGGTGCCGGGCGTGCGGCGCCGGGTACTACCCGAGCCCGTTTGTCGTGGCTTTTAACCTGGCGTTCGGTGGAGCGCTGGTTGGCTGGCTCGTCGGACTCTGCATCGGACTCGTCCACGGGCCGGCGGCCTGGGCAGTCAATGCGCTGGAGATGGCTGCGTTCGGTTTCGCGGCTGGCGGGTTCGCATTTGGGTGGCTGGGCGTATGCCTGGCGGTGCTGTACGCCCTCATGAGCGCCGCGGCGCAGCGCGACCCGGAACTCCTGGAGCGCGGCGCGACGATCCGACGAATGCGCAGTGAGGCAGATGCCACGCGGCCGGACGATGCCGGGCAAGTCACCTGATCGGGAGGAGCAAGGCTGGTCCCCCGTTACGTTGCACTTGCCAGCCGCCGCTTCATCACCGACACCCCCGAGGAGGTCACCGTCCTGAGCGGCCGGCTCGCATACCGCTCCGCCGCCTCGAAACAGGCGACGGCGGACAGCAGCAGCCACAGGGCGTGCGGCAGAACCAGTGCCTGCACCCACCAGGAGACGGCTCCCGGCGTCAGCACCGCGGCGGACAGTTCCTTGAGCAGTTCCACCCGCAGGTAGAGGACCGCGACCAGCGTGCAGGCCGTCGCGCTGTACCACCAGCGCGCCGGCCCGTCCGCCGTCCGCGCCCGTCCGGCGGTGTAGACGAGCGGCACGACCAGGATGAGGGCGTCGTACAGCCGGTGGTACATGAACAGCAGCGAGTACAGCGCGACGAGGCAGCACGCCGGCGCCGGCGCCAGCGCTCCGCGCCCGCAGACGCGCCACGCCACCCACGCGCCCAGCGCCAGGACGAGCACCGTCGCGGCCACCTGCACCGTCGTCCGGTCCTGCACGCCGACGAAGTGCAGGGCGCGGTTGAAGGCAATCATGTCGAGGCAGACCGCCTGCGGATAGTTGTTCATGTGCCCCGGCGAACTCAGGAGGGAGATGTTCGCGAGCATCTCGCGCACCCGGACGAAGAACGCCGTGGGCGGGCTCGCCAGCAGGTACAGCCCGACGCATCCGGCGACCAGCGTCGCCCAGGCGAGCCGGTCCCGGCGCCGGTGGAACAGCAGCAGGAACGGCAGCATCGTTTGCGCCTTGATGGTCGCGGCGGACAGCGCCAGCCCCGCCAGCCCGGAGCGGCCGGCGTTCCGCGCCCAGACGGCGAGCAACAAGGTCAGGGTGACGAACAGCGACAGCTGGCCGACGCCGATCCCGTACCGGCTCGACACCGACAGGGCCAGCGCCGCGGTGAACACGCCCAGCGCCGGCGGCGGCAGTTCCCAGCCCTGGCGCGTCCCCGCGGACAGGGCACGCTGCGCGAGAAGGACGAGCGTACACGTCCCCAGGACGATGAACCCGGTCCACAGGACGAGCGCCGTCGGGTAGGCAAACAGGCCCAGCAGCGCGAACAGCGGCAGTCCCGTGGGCGGGTAGAGACAGCCGACATTGCGGTACGGGTCGATGCCGTCGCAAATGTCGCGGCCGCTGACCCAGAACACGTAAATGTCCGCGCTGCCGAGCGGCTCGACCAGCGGCCACAGGAAAAAGGAGCCCAGCCCGACCGCCGTCACGCCCCAGCACCATCCGCTGCGCAGCGGCGCCCGGAACACCAGCGCCAGCGCCGTCAGCACGACGAGCACCTGGACCGGGTAGAAGAACAGGTATTTACTGAGCAGCAGGGGCGTCAGGTCGGCCATGCGGGACTCCTTTCCCTGCGGGGACGATGGGGACTTCGGGTTGCCGGAAACGGGGGGATTGAGGTATAGGGGGCAAGGTAGTCGCGGAATGCGGTGGTCCGGGGCGGACAAGAACGATACTGCTCCCGGGCGCCATTTGCAAGCCGAATCGGGCCAGCGAAGCCAGGAGGGTGCGATGGTCAGGGCAAGGCAGGGAAACGCGCTCGTCGTCGGGGACAATGACATGGCCGGCCTGACAGTGGTCCGCTCTCTCGGCCGGGCCGGGCTCGACGTCCACCTGGTCGCCTTCGAGGAGGGCTCCGGCACCCGCGCCTCGCGCCACGTCCGCCGGGTACACCACCTCGGCCACCCGCTGAGGGAGCCGGACGTCTTTCGCGAGCGCTTCCTCGCGCTGGTCCGGCGCACACCCTTCGACGTCGCCATCCCGACGTCCGACAAGGCGCTGGTCCCGCTGATGGCGTGCCGCGCCGAGGTCGAGCGGCACACGCGCCTCGCCGTGCCGGACGAGGCCGGGTTCCAGGCGACCAACGACAAGGCGGAAACGGTCCGGTTGGCGGAGCGGGTCGGCATCCCCGTGCCGCGGACAGTGTTCCTGGAGCGGTCGGCGGACGCGGCCGCGCTGGAAAGGTCCTTCGACTTCCCGCTGGTGCTGAAGCCGAGCCGCAGCGTCGTGCCGGGAACCACGGAACGCAACCTCGTTCGGGTCGTGCGCGGCACGACGGAACTGCGCGACCGGCTCGCGGTGCTGCTGCCGCGGGGTCCGGTGCTGGTGCAGGAGTTCTGCCCGGGCGACGGCGTCGGGCTGAGCGTGCTGGCGGATCGGGGCAAGCTGGTGGCGGCATTCCAGCACCAGCGCGTCCACGAGCCGCCACAGGGAGGAGTCTCCTCGTATCGCCGGAGCGCGGCGCTGTCGGAGCCGCTGCTGGCGGGCGCCCGGCGGTTCTGTCGCGCGCTGCGCTGGACCGGCCCGGCCATGTTCGAGTTCAAGGTCTGCCCCGACACCGGGCGGGCGGTGCTGATGGAGGTGAACGGCCGGCTCTGGGGTTCGCTGGCGCTGGCGGTGCAGGCCGGCGTCGATTTCCCGTACCTGCTCTACGAGCTGCTGGTCCGCGGGCGCGTGCGGCCGACCTTCCGCTACCGCGTGCCGTGCTATGCGCGTCACACGCGCCTCGACGTGTACTGGTTCTGGGACAACCTCCGCGCCCCGCGCGGCCGCCGCGACCTGCGCAAACGCGGCCTGGGCGAGATCGTGTGCGAGGCCGGCCACATCGTCCGCGGGCAGGAGGGCTACGACCTGGAGGCGCTGTCGGATCCGCTGCCGGGCTTCCTGAGCTGGGTGCGGCTGCTGCAGGAGGCCGGGGCGAGTGCGGGCCGCCGGCTCGCGCGACTGTGGGACGGCTGGCGGGCGCGCCGGCAGGGCGCCCGGGTCCGGCGTCCGGGGTCGGCGGCGCACGCGCTGGTGCGGCACGCCCGGTCGGTGCTGTTTGTCTGCCACGGCAACATCAACCGCAGCGCGGTCGCCGAGCAGGTATTTCGGGAGCGCTATCGCGCCCGCGGCTGGGCGCTGCGGGCGGGGTCGGCGGGCCTGCTCCCGCAGGCAGGCAGGCCGACCGGGCGGGTGTCGCGCGACGTGGCCGCCGCGCTCGGCGTGGACCTGGCCGCCCACCGCTCGACGCCGCTGACCGCGTCCCTCCTGCGGCAGTTCGACCTGATCGTGGTGATGGAGACCGCACACCTGGCCGGGATCCGCGCCGTCTTGCCGCAAGCGCTGGCAAGGACCGTCCTCCTGTCGAGCTTTCGCGGCCGCGGGGGCGTGGTCGATATCCCCGACCCGGACGGGGGCGACGCGGCGACGTTCCTCCGCGTCTATGAGGCGGTGGTCGAAAGCGTGGACGGGCTCATTCGCCTGCTCACAGGCGCCGACAACCCGGCGTGCCCCGTGATCCTGTCGCACCGGGAAACGGATCCCTGCGCTGCCGCCGCACCCGCCCGGCCCTACGATGGGCTTCGGCTGCGCGATCTACCCCAGGAGCCACCCCATGCGATGCCACCTCACCCTGTTCACACTCTTGCTCGCCACCGCCACGACCCGGGCCGGTGACGCCCCGCAGTACCTCGACCCGGATAAGCAAACGGGCAGCGCGAAGGCCGTCGTGGTCGGCGCCGTTCCGCTCGTCCACACCACCCAGCTCCTGCCCGTGGACGGCATGGGGAACGTCGTGGGCAAGGGTGAGCCGACGCGGCAGGTCGAGCGCGTTCTCGACGACCTCGCGGCCCTGCTGAAGGAGACGAACGCGGCGCTCGCCCAGGCGGTGAAGCTCAACTTCTGCGTGGCGAGCCCGGAGGTCGCTGCCGAGGTCCACAAGGCGCTCGCGCGGCGCTTTCCCGCCCGCGCGAGGCCGGCGGTCAGCTTCGTCGCTGGCACGCTCCCTCACCCGGATGCCGTCGTCGCCGTCGATGCGGTCGCGCTCGCGGCGGGCGACTCCCCGGCCGCGGTGAAGCTGCACGGCGCGGGGACGGCCGGCGCGCGGGCCGCTACCCTGCCGGTCGGGGCGCGCGTCTACATCTCCGGCCAGGCGGAGCGCGGCGCGAACCTGGCCGAGGCGACGCGCAAGACGATGGAGAGCCTGCACGCCACGCTGAAGTTCCTCGATCTGAAGGACGAGCAGGTTGTGCAGGTGAAGTGCTTCCTGACGCCGATGTCCGGGGTCGCGGACGTGCGGCGCGCGATCGCCGCGTACTTCGGTAAGCGTCCGGTGCCGCCGGTGGTCCTCGTCGAGTGGAAGTCTGCTCTTCCGATCGAAATTGAATTGATCGCCGCCGCGGGCAAGGAGCGGGCCGGCGCGCCGGTCGAATACCTCACGCCGCCGGGCGTCAAGGCGTCGCCTGTCTTCAGCCGCGTGGCCCGGATCAACCGCGGGAAGCTCGTCTACGTCTCGGGGCTGTACGGCACGAGCAAGCAGGATCCGGCGGCGGAAATCGCGGAGATCTTCACCGCCCTCGGCCGGGTGCTGGGCCAGGCCGGCAGCGACCTGCGCCACCTCGCGAAGGCGACCTACTACGTCACCAGCGCCGACGCGGTCCGCACGATGGGCCAGCTGCGGCCAAAGTATTACGACCCGCGCCGGCCGCCGACCGCGTCCCTGGCAGTCGTCCCTGGTGTGGGGCGCGCGGACCGCACGGTCACGCTCGACATGATCGCGGTGGTGCCGCCGGACCGTCCGCTCAACAAGTGAGGGCCGGCGGATGGACAGGCGACCTGGTATGCCAGGAGTTCTGAAAAGCCCCCGGGTGGCGTCCCGGGGGCCAAGCGCTGGAGACCTCGCCCACGGGGCGCCACCCGGGGGCTTTCGGAAGGCTCTCTCATCACCCCTTGCCCCTGATCTTAAATCACTCTGCAACCGCGAGGGACGTATGGGGTACTCCCACCTGAACTTGGCCGCGGTGGTCCTGGCCGGATTCGTCTCCGTCTCCACGACAACCGCACAGGCGCCGCGCGTGGATCTCCACGGCGACCCGCTGCCGCCCGGGGTGCTGGCCCGACTCGGCACCGTGCGCCTGCGCCACGTCCCCTCCGGGGGCAGCGGCATACACGGCATCTTCCGCCCCGACAGCCGGGCGATCCTCACCGCCAACGAGTATTCGGTTCGGCTCTGGGACGCGCGAACCGGCAAGCGGCTGTGGCACCTCGCCACCCGCGGCTTCATCAACTCAGTCTGCTTCGCGCCGGACGGCAAAACAGTGGCCGTCGCGACCGGAGGGGCCATCCTGCTCGTGGACGCCGCCACCGGCAAGCAGCGGCACCGGCTGGGCGCGAAGGCTGTCGAGTACACCAGGCTGGCGTTCGCCCCGGACGGCGAACTGCTGGCGGCCATCTGTAACGAGAAGCCTCGCGAGGTTGAGCTGTACGATCCGGGCTCTGGCAAGCAGGTGGGGCACCTGCAGACGGACGGCCCGACGCCGTATGGGTTGGCGTTCACCCCGGACGGCAAGACGCTCACCGCCTGGGGCCGCGTCGCGGAGAACGATCCCCGGAAGGTCCGCCTCCTTCACTTTGATGTCGGGACGCGCAAGCAGCGCGACGTGGTGACGATCGAGGCCGCCACCTACGGCGGGGGGCTGGCGCCCGACGGCCGGACCCTCGCGACCCGGGATTCCCAAACCCGCCACCTGCAGTTGTGGGAGACCGTCACCGGCCGGACGCTCGGTGAACTGCCCGAGCGCACCGACTACTGGAACTTCACGCCCGACAGCACGAAAGTCGTCACAGTCCGGTTCGGCGAGGGGGATGGCAAGAACGACGCGAGGCTGACCGTATGGGACGTCGCCACGCGCAAGCCGGTCCTCCGCCACACCTGCCCGAAGCGGCTGGCGGCTTCGCCGTCCTTCGCGCCGGACGGCAAGTCGTTCCTGTTCGTCTTTAACAGCCAGCTGATGCACCTCCGCGACGCCGCCACGGGGAAGCGGCTGCTCAACTTCCCCGCCCACGAGGATCTGGTGACGAGCCTGGCGTTCACTCCCGACGGCCGCACCCTCGTCTCGGCCGGGTTCGACGGCAGCGTGCGCATCTGGGACGCCGCGAGCGGGCGGCAGCTGCGGGAGTTCCCGTCCACTGGCTTCGGCTCGACGGTCGCCCTGGCGCCGAACGGGAAGACGGGGGTGGCCAGCGGGCGCATGGCGGCCAGCTGGTTCGACGTCGCGACCGGGGCAGTGCGGTGTCAGTTGCCGCGCGGCGCGGCGGGGTTGCCAAAAGGCAGTCGGCTCCTGGTGGGCGATGTCGCCGTCCTTCATGCGGAGCGGGGCGTGGTCGGCTGGGGCGTCGTTTACTAGTCGGACGTGGGAGAGACGGGCCGGCGGCTGCTGCGCTGGGATGCGAACGGCAAGCTCCTGAGTAGCCACGCGCTGCCGGGGTCGCTGGGCGGCCTCCGGTTCTCGCCGGGCGCACGGCGTCTGGCAGTGCTGCGCTACCCCCCACCCGCGAAGGGCACCGAAAAAGACGTGCCGGAGGTGAACCAGTCGAGCGCGGTCGTCCTGGACACGATGACGGGCCGGCCCCTCGTCACCCTGAAGCAGCCGGACAGCCTGGAGCCCGCGTTGGCGTTTAGCCCGGACGAGCAGACCCTGGCCACGGTCACGGCGAGCTACCGGCACGAAAAAGAAGGCCATGTCCGGGTCGGCCTGACGGTACGGCTTTGGGAGCTGTGCAGCGGCAAGGAGCGCAAGAAAATCGAGTTGAAGTCGATTCCCTCGGCGTATGGGCCGCCGCACGTCGCCGTCGGGCCGGGCGGGCGCGTGCTGGCGGTGGGGCGCGAGGACCAGCGGGTGCAGTTATTCGACGCGATCACCGGCGCCGAGTTGGCCTTCCTGCCCGGCTCAGATACAGCACTCGGCGGTCTGGCCTTCCGCCCGGACGGCAAGGCGCTGGTGACCGGCCACGCGGACGGCGCCATCCTCATCTGGGATCTGGCCAGGGTGCGGGTGCCGGCACTGCGGCCGCCAGCGGACCGCGCGGCGGCGTGGGCGGACCTGGCCAGCCTCGACGCGAAAAAGGCGCACGCCGCGGGCTGGGCGCTGGCCGCCGATCCGGGCGCGGTCGCCTTCATCCGCCAGCACCTGGCCCCCGCACGCCCGACCGACGCGGCGCGGCTGAAGCAGCTGCTCACCGACCTGGGTAACGCGCGGTTTGCGGTCCGGCAAAAGGCGATGCGCGAGCTGGACGCGCTCGGCGATCGGGCGCGTGCGGCGCTGCGAGGGTGGCTTGGCGAGAACCCGCCGCTGGAGGTGCGGCAGCGAATCGAGCAGCTCCTGGCGCGGCTGGACGG
>JADLBT010000220.1 GCA_020847555.1 Gemmataceae bacterium | reverse complement strand
CCGCTACGATCGTGCCATCGTCTTGCCAGGCGCGGTCGAAGAGTTGGGCCAGCAGCTTGCGCCGTTCGGCCGATGCGGCTTCGAGCGCCCAGAATTGGGCGGAGTCGTCTCGGAGGCGGTCGAGCTGGGCGTGCAGGTCGCGGTGGCGTTCGGGCTCGTCGCTGCCACGGTCGCGCGCGGCGGCGCGGATGACGTCCAGCACAATGGTCCGCAGGGGCGCTGGCGGGCCGGAAGTCGCGCAGCCACTCGACGAGTTGCTCTTCCAGCGGCTCGGCAAGCACCATGGTCTGGGTGCAGTCGCCGCCGCGGCATCGGGTGCCGCAGCGGTAGCGGCGCCGCTGGCCGCGCGATCCGCGAGCGCCCTGCATCCGGGCGTCGCAGCGTTCGCAGTACAGCAGCTTGCGCAGCAGGTACTCGTCCGACGGGCGGCCGGGCTTGACGACGTGGAAGCGGCCATCGAGTTCCATGCTGTCGCCCCCGCGGCCGGGCAGACCTGCAGCTCGACGGAGCGCCGTGACCTTTCGTGTCGAGGATCCCGATCACGGGAATGCGGACAACACATGACCTATGTCGTCTCTAGCGTGGCGGTACCAGCCATCGGGAGGAGCATCGAATGAGCGATCGAGACAGGTACATCCCCGGGGGGCCGTGCTGGGTGGACACGACGCAGCCCGATCCCAAGGCGGCGACGGAGTTCTACGGGGCATTGTTTGGGTGGCAGCTTGAGGACATGATGCCTCCGGACGCGCCTGGCAGGTACTTCGCGGCGCGGCTCGGGGGCAGGGATGTCGCTGCTATCAGCTCGCCGATGGGAGACGCGCCGCCAAGCGCGATGTGGAACAGCTACGTGTGGGTCGACAGCGCCGACGAGACGGCGGCCAAGATCCGCGATGCGGGCGGGGCCGTCCTGGCCGAGCCATTCGACGTGTTCCAGGCGGGACGGATGGCGGTCTGTGCAGACCGGGAGGGAGCGGTGTTCTGCCTCTGGCAGGCGGGCGCGCATCGGGGCGCGCAGGTCGTCAACGAGCCTGGATCGCTGAACTTCAACGTGCTCAACACTCGCGACCGCGACGCGGCTGAGGCGTTCTATGCCGCCGTCTTCGGCTGGGAGGTCCTGGCCCTGGACGGGGGTTTCGAGATGTGGAGCCTGCCCGGCTACGGCGCGTTCCTTGACCGACTCAACCCCGGGACCGTCGAGCGTATGGCCCAGATGGGTGCCCCTTCGGGGTTCGAGAATGCGGTCGCGGGCCTCGACACGATTCCTGCCGACCAGCATGAGATGTCGCCGAGTTGGGGCGTGACCTTCGCCGTCGAGGACGCCGACGCGGTCGCCGCGAAGGCGGCCGAGCTCGGCGGCACGGTGGTCGCCGCGCCGTTCGACGCTCCGTGGGTGCGGGTGACGGTGATCGCCGATCCCCAGGGCGCGATCTTCACCGCGAGCAAGTTCGTCCCCGAGAACAAAGACCGAGCCGCGTAGCGTCGATGTCGGGTCGTTCGCGGCCCGATTCGTTCGACCTGGACCGGACGGTCTGAGAGCCCCGGGAAGAGGATCGAAGCCGCCGTGCCCGGCCCCGCGAGTGGAGGGATCGGGCCGGGCACGGTCACCGGCCGAGGCGCATCTGTCGAGCGTCGCAATCCCACTGCCGCACACGCCGTCTCGGACCTCACGACCCTTGACGACCCTCAGGTTTGCGACGGGAAGGCCGGTGCGGCGGATCGGCGCTGTTCACCGCTCGCGGATCCGGCGCAGGAAGCACCGCGAGTGCAGGACGTTCCTGCGATGGCGAGACCCGGATTCGAACCGGGGACACCACGATTTTCAGTCGTGTGCTCTACCAACTGAGCTATCTCGCCGTGGGCGCCAAGGGTAGCGGGATGGCGGGGGCTCAGCGGTCGCGGCGGCGGCGCTTCGCGGCGGTGGCGCGCGTGGCGCGGCAGTCGTGGTCGGCGGGCCGCTGGATGGGCTGGGTGCAGGTGCCGGCGCAGGCGGGGCAGGTGTGGGTGGCCGGGCGGCGGCGGGGAGGACGGCGGCTGGGGGAATCGTCGCGCTTCATCCGGCGTCCCAGGCGCGCAGTTGGGCCAGCGGGTCGATCGGGTGGCCGCCCTGGCGCCAGGGGCCGTCCCAGATCTCGAAGTGCAGGTGCGGGCCGGTCGCGCTGCCGGTCGCCCCGACGCGGGCGATCGGGGTGCCGGCGGCGACGGTCTGGCCGATCGAGACCGCGGTGGTGCCCTTCTGGAAGTGGCACAGGAAGAAGTCGCGGCCGTCGACCGAGCGCATCACGACGTAGTAGCCGGCCCCACGGGCCTGGTAGTCGACGGCGGTCACCGTCCCGGCGGTGGGGGCGACGACCAGGGTCCCGGCCGCCGCGGTGACGTCCTGGCCCTCGTGGGTGTGGCCCGGGCGGCCGGCGCCGAAGCGAGCGTCCTCGCCGCCGAAGCGGTGGGGCCCGGCGACCGGGAACACGCCGTCGGTGCCGAACACGGGCGGCGCCGGGGCTGGCGTGGGGGCCGGTGTGGGAGTGGGCTTGGCCGTGGGGGTCGGCGCGGGAGCGGGTTTGGGCTTGGGCTTGGGTGCAGGCGGGGGCTTGACCACCCGCAGCAGCGCCTGGCCCGGGTGATCGCGACGGGCGAGCGTGCGG
>JADLBT010000219.1 GCA_020847555.1 Gemmataceae bacterium | reverse complement strand
TTTACAGTCTACCTGGGGTGTGGCGGGTGTCAATCGAGCGGCGGCATTTGGCGTCATCCGTGGGCTTTACGAAAACCCTTGATACAGCAGACCCCCTGTCCCTGCCTCAGGTTCTCCCGCCTGGCGTCCGCAGTATCGCACGCACCGGGCTCGCGTCGAAGCCGACCAGCCGCAGCGGTAGTGCGATCAGCTCGTACACCCCCTCCGGCACGTCCTTCAGCACCAGTCCCTCCAGGATCGCCATGTCGCACTTCAGGAACGCCCGGTGTGCCGGCAGCTCCTTCGACGCGAACAGATCCACGCTCGGCGTGTCGATGCCGATCAGCCTCACCCCCTGACGGTGCAGCGCCTCGACCAGCTCCGGGCTGAGGGCAGCGAAGTCGGTGTTGAATCGCTCCGGGTCCGGGTACGTCCCCGTCGCCACCAGCACGCGCGGGGCGGCCACCGCCGCGGGGAGCATGTCCGGGGTAACGCGCGTTCCACGCGCTGCGCCCACGCGCACGACCTGGCACGGGCCGAGGTAGTAGTCGAGGGAGCGGCCCTCGATTGCGGGAGCGTCGGCGCCGTAGTGGCTCGGGGCGTCCGCATGGGCGCCGAGGTGAACCGTCGCGTGCAGCGTCGAGAGAGTGATCGTGTCGCCGCGCCTCATGTCCAGCAGCACCTCGCGCGTCGGCGGCGTGTCGCCCGGCCAGACCTGCAGGCGGTCGGTCACGGGTGGGGTGATGTCGTAGATCATAGCTCGTGCCGGATGGCCCACAGGTCGGGGAAGACGGGGTGGAACAGCGACTTCTTGAGGAACTCGACGCCGAGCGACCCGCCGGTCCCCTTCTTGCTGCCGATGGTGCGCTCCACCAGCTTGATGTGCCGGTAGCGCCACTCCTGGAACCCTTCGTCGAAATCGGTCATCAGCTCGAACAGGATCTCCAGGTCGTGGTGCGTCCGGTAGAGGTGCAGGAGGCCGCGCTGCACGCGCGCGTCCGGGACCGTCGGCAGTGTCACGTCGCGCGTCCTCAGGTCGGGCGGAATGACCGCGCCGCGCTGCTCCAGGAAGGTGTAGAACGCATCGGCGACCGACGGCTCGTGCAGCCGGGCGACCAGGCGGTCGTACCCGGGCGTGTCGGGCGTGTGGTACTTCAGCATCTGCCCGCGCTTGTACCCGAGCAGGAACTCGAACTCGCGGAACTGGGCTGACTGGAACCCGGACGCGCTCTCCAGCCGGTCACGGAAGCTGCCGAACGACATCGGCGTCAGCGTCTCGACGATGTCCACCTGCTCGACCATCACCTTCATGATCGTCCGCACCCGCTTGAACGTCGCGATGGCGCCGTACAGGTCGTTGCCGATGAAGTCGCGCTTGATCCTGTCGAACTCGTGCAGCTGCAGCTTGAACCACAGTTCATACGCCTGGTGGACGACGATGAACAGCAGCTCGTCGTGCTCCTCGGGCTGCGAGCGCGGCCGCTGCAGGTCGAGGAACTGGTCGAGATGGAGGTACGTCGAGTACGTCAGCTCGTGTGCGCGGGTCATGGCCACACCAGGTAGAGAAGGGCCGCGAGCGCCAGCGCGGCGAGGACGGCGAGGACAAGGCGCACCGCCTGATCCTGCTGCCGGGCTCGCCGTCGGGCGGCCGCGTAGGGCGTCGTCGTGAAGGTGATCAGCGTGTAGAGGGGGATGTACCAGTGCGGCAGCAGCTGGTGCAGGAGGATCGCTAGCCGCTTGCGCCACACGAACCACCGCGAGCTGACCCGGTCGCGCATCTCCAGGAAGTTAGCGACGCACATTTCGGCGAGGGCGTCGGTGTTCTCCCGGCGCCGGTCCTCGTAGGCGGCGAAGGCGGTCGCCCGGTCGGCGGGATGGTCGGCCAGGCAGGCGTCGAGGATGGCGCAGTCCTCGAACGCCGCGTTCATGCCCTGACCGAGGAACGGGATGACGGCGTGGGCCGCGTCCCCCAGCAGGGCAACGCGCCCGCCGACGTGCCACGGGTGACAGTGGATCGTCACGAGCGGACCGACCGGGTTCGCGAAGTAGTCGTCCGTGAGCGCCGGCATAAGCGGAACGGCGTCCGGGAAGTGGCGGTCGAAGAAGCCGCCCAGGTCTGCCTCGGTCCGCACCGACGCGAAGCTGTTCGGCCCGTCGTAAGGCCAGAACAGGGTGCAGGTGAACGACCCGTCCAGGTTCGGCAGGGCGATCATCATGAAGCTGTGCCGCGGCCAGATGTGCAGGGCGTGCCGCTCCATCCGGAACCCGCCGCCGTCCGCCGGTGGGATCGTCAGCTCCTTGTACCCGTGCGACTCGTAGGTCTGCTGGTAGTCGAAGCGCTCCAGCCGCTGCAGCCGGCCGCGCACCGCCGAGTACGCACCGTCGGCGGCGATGACGGCCTGCGCCTCGACGCGGGCAGTGCGGTTCGTGGCGGTGTCGAGCAGCTCGAGATCCCCGGTCTGCGGGTCGAGATCGGTGCAGCGGCGGTCGAAGAAGAGTCGGACTGACGGGCAGGCGGCCGCGGCCTCGACCAGGGCGCGGTTCAGCCCGCCGCGCGAGACGGAGTTGATCGCCTGGCTCTCGTCCTTGCCGTAGGGTTGAAAGGTGAGCTGGCCGGTGGGGGAGTGGATCATGCGGCCGCGCATGGGGATGGCGGTCTTGAGGACGTCCTCGGCGAGGCGGACGGCGCGGAGAGCCTCGATTCCGCGGACCGAGAGGGCGAGGTTGATGGACCGGCCGCGCTCCTGGCCGTGCGAGCGCGGGTCGGGGCGGCGCTCGTACACGTCCACGCGCCGCCCCGCCCGGCCGAGGTAGCAGGCCATCAGGGCGCCGGCGAGGCCGGCGCCGACGATGGTGAACTCCGGTTGCTGGGGGTCGGGCATGACGGCCACTCACAGCGAAATGTCAGGAAGAGGCGATCTCGCTGAGCACCCCTACGTTCAGGGTCGGGACGCGCTGGAAGGCTGGGTCGTTCGTCACAAACAGCGAACAGTGTGCCTCCAGTGCGGTGGCCCCGTGGATCGCATCCGGTGTCTTCAGGTTCACGGCAGCCCGGAGGTCGGCCGCCACCTCAAGCACCCTCCGGCTCACGGGGAGGCTGGTGAAGCCGGCCGTCCCCAGCAGGATATTCCTGTAGAGAGTCACGAGCGCTGGGTTGCCATCACGAAGCGGCTTGACCAGGACTTCGAGAAGAGCCAGCTCACTCGTCACGATCTCCATGGCTCCGGCATCCAGGGCGTCCCAGAGTGGGAGACTCGCTGTGCGATAAGGTTCGACCGCTTCGACGTAGTAAATCACTGCGCTGGTGTCCACGTACACCGGGCCGCGTGGCGGCAGAGTTATCTGTCCCACGACTCGCGCTCCTGCCGGAGGTAGGCGTCCACCTCTTCCGCGGAGCGGAACAGCTGGCCGCCCCGGTACTCTCCCAGCACCTCGCGGAGAGGGCGCTTGGCCGGCGGAGCGTCCTCGACCCGGATCACAACGGTGGCCTCCCGGCCAACCGGAAGTTCCGGCGCCTGGATCTCGATCCGATGTCCGGGCAGGATTCGCGTCTTCATCTCAAGCGTGACTGACATGGTTTTCTCCTCAGGTTTGAGGCAGTTTCACCGCTACCTGCCGCGCCAGCACCTGGGCGAACCTCCAGACCTCATGGAAGGTATTGTACAGCGGCACCGGCGCCACGCGGATCACGTCCGGCTCGCGGAAGTCGCAGACCACTCCCTCCCGCTCCAGCACCGCCACCAGCTCGCGTCCGCGCTGGCGCACCAGGATCGACAGGGCGCAGCCGCGCCGCGCCGGATCGCGCGGCGTGATGACCTCGAATCGGCCCGCCGGCAGCCGGTCGAGCAGGTACTCCAGGTAACCCGTCAGCCGCTCCGACTTCGCCCGCAGCGCCGGTATGCCCGCCTCGTCGAACAGCGCCAGCGCCGCGCGCAGCGGCGCCAGCGCGAGGATCGGCGGGTTGCTCACCTGCCAGCCGTCGGCTCCCTCGCGTGGCACGAAGGCGCGCTGCTCGTGCAGGCGGAAGCGCGTCGCCGGGTCGGTGCCCCACCAGCCGGCCAGACGCGGTAGCGCCAGGTTCCGGCCGTGGCGCTCGTGGACGAAGCATCCAGCGACTGCACCCGGCCCGCTGTTGAGGTACTTGTAACTGCACCAGGCCGCGAAATCGGCACCCCAGTCGTGCAGGCGCAGGGGCACGTTGCCCGCCGCGTGGGCCAGGTCGTAGCCGACCACGCAGCCGCGCGCCCGGGCCGCGCCGGTCAGGCGCTCCATGTCCAGCCACTGCCCCGTCAGGAAGTTGACCCCGTTCAGGAGAACCACCGCGATCTCGTCTCCGTGCCGCTGCAGCATCGCCTCGACGTCCTCGGTCCGCAGCAGGTGCTCGCCGGGCCGTGGGCCGACGGTCAGGAGTGCTTCGGCCGGGTCGAGCCCGCGCTGGACGAGGTGCGTTTGGGCGGCGTACAGGTCCGACGGAAAGGCCGGTTCGTCGATGAGGAGTTTGCGCCGCCGGCCGGCGGGCCGGTAGAAGGTCGCCAGCAGCAGGTGCAGGTTGACGGTGAGGCTGTTCATCAGCACCACCTCGCTCGGCAGGCCGCCGACGAGCCGCGCGCCGGACTCGCGGAACTGCTCGTGGTACTCGTACCACGGCGTGCGGCCGCGGAAGTGGCCCTCGACGCCCAGCCGCGCCCAGTCGTCGAGTTCCTGCTCGATCAGCCCGCGAACGGCCCTCGGCTGCAGGCCGAGGGAGTGGCCGCAGAAGTAGATAAGCGGCGTGCCGTCGGCGTGCGGGGGGATGAGGAACTGCTCTCGGTAGCGGCGCAGCGGATCCTGGGCGTCCAGGTCCAGGGCGAACGCCTCGTCGGGGCGGAACGGGACAGTGGCCGCGGAGGCGGTGTTCATGGCAAGTGGCTCAGATTTCGATGCCCAGCTCGCGCAGCTGCGCCCGCAGATCCCCTCGGTTCTCGTACACGATCCCGTGCCACCCGCAGGTCCGTGCGCCTTCAATGTTGGCGGGCAGATCGTCGATGAACAGGCACGCCTCCGGGGCGCACCGGGCGAGCCGCTGACAGTGCTCGAAGAATTCGAGGCGCGGCTTGCGCACGCCGATCTCGTGCGACAGGACGAGGTGATCGAAGTGGCGCAGCACGTCGGCGAACTGGTGGCGGAACTGGCGCGAGTGGATCGCGTTGGTGTTGCTGCCGAGCAGCAGCCGGTAGCGCGGCTTCAGCGTGGGGACCAGGGTGCAGACCTCCGAGTTGGGGCGGAAGATGTCGGCGCAGGCGGCGGCCAGCGTCTCGTCGTCGCAGTGCAGGTGGCACAGGCTGCGGAACTGGTGCAGGAACTCCGCAGAGCTGATCCGGCCCGACTCGAACGCATCTTCCAGGTCGCCGTTGATAACCGCGTTGTACATCGCCCGCGGCGACATGTCGGTGTGGCGGGCGAGTTGGTTCAGCGCCAGGTAGTGGTCGAAGAGGCCGATAACGTTGCCGAAGTCGAAGCAGATCGTGGTGATCATGATCATCCTTGAGGGTGGGCCGTCGGCGCGGGAAGAATCTAACCCCCTCCCCCCCTTCCCTACGAGGGAAGGGGGGAGGGGTTGAACCCCCAGGCCGCCGGCGGCCGGACACGAATCACGTCCCTGCTGCATCGGGCATCTTGAGCAGATACGCGGAGTTGAACTCCGGGGTCGGCCGGCCGCGCGGTCCGGCCCCGATTGCGAGCGTTCGCCCGTCCGGAGCGACCGCCACCGAGTAGAAGACGCCGAGCGACAGTTCCTCGCCGTGGACCAGTTTGCCCTCCGCCGGATCCCACACCGCCAGGTAGCCCCTGCTCAGCGGCGCGTCGCCGACGCTCACCAGCCGCTTGCCGTCCGACGTGAAGCGCAGCCCGTACACCCACCCCGGGTGCGCCTGCGCCACCCCCGGCGGCACCTTCAGCTTCGGGTTGTGCAGGTCGCGCACGAGGGTGGCGTCGGCGACGTTCCACAGCTTGATTGCGCGCTCCAGGCCGCCGGATCCGGTCGCAAGGTGCTTGCCGTCGGGACTGAACGCGAGGCTGAAGATCGCCTCCTCGTGGCCCTTGTCGAACGCCTTCCTGTCGAGCCCGGCGAGGAGACTGCCCGGCGCGACGAGAGAGCCCTCCCGCCGCGGCGACCCGAGAACGCCGACCAGCCGCGCCGCCACCTGCGGCGACGGCCGCAGCGGGATCGTCTTGAACTCGCGCACCAGCGCACCCGTGCCGGCGTCCCACAACTTTATCGTGTGGTCGTACCCGGCGCTCGCGAGGTGCTTGCCATCGGGGCTGAACGCGACCGCGTAGACCATCGTTTCGTTCTGCTTCGGGTGGGCTTTGATCTCGCGCACCTGCGCGCCCTTGACGAGGTCGAAGAAGCGTACCTTGCCGTCGTGGCCGCCGCTGGCGAGCAGCGGGGCCGTCGGGTGGAAGGCGACCGTGTCCACGATGTTCGGGTGCGGCAGATTGCGGACCGGGGTGTCGGCCGCCACCTTCCACGCCTTCACCGCCCGATCGAGCCCGGCGGAATAAAGGGTCGCGTTGTCGTTGGCGAAGACGACGTCGGTCGCCCCCGCCGTGTGGGCGAAGGTCTGCAGCGGGCGCAGGAACGTCTCAGGCGGCGGCTGGCCGGGGTTGAACGTGGTGTTCCAGACGACGAGCGACTTGTCAGCGCACGCCGCGGCCAGCGCGGTGTTATTCGGGGTGAAGGCGAGCCCATGCACCGATCCGGGCGCCTGCACCGCCTTCACCTCCTTGCCGTCGCCGAAGGTGTAGAGGCGCACCGTCCTGTCGGCCCCGCCGGTGGCGAGCAGCGCGAGGTTCTTCGACACCGCCACCGCGTGCAGCGCGTCCCCGGCGCCGGCAACGGTCCGCTCCTTCGCCCCGTTGTTCGCGTTCCAGAACGTGACGACCTTGTCGGCGCCGGCGGTCAGGACGTGCGTGTTATTCGGCGTCAGCGTCAGGGCGTGGACCGGGCCAGGCGAGACGGCGACGACCCGCACGACCGTCGCGCCCTCGACGGTGACGGCCTTGCCTGCGCCGGAGATCGCGTCCTGGTTGTTGGGGTGGAGCACGACCGCCCGCACCGCGTCCGGCTGGGCGAAGAACTGCAACTCCTTGCCACTCGCCATGTCCCAGAGGCGCGTGCGCTTATCCGCCGCGCCGGTGGCGATGCGCGCCTTGTCCGCGCTGAACGAGAGCGAGAGCACGTCGGCCGGGTGCGGCAGCGCCAGCAGTTCCTTGCCGTCCGCGACGTTGAAGACGCGCACCGTCTTGCCGGCCGCGACGCCGACCTGGGTAGAATCGCGGTTGAACGTGACGGCCGCGACCGGCTCGCCCGGCTTGCCGAACTCCTTCAGCACCGTCCCCTTGGCCAGATCCCACAGCTTGACCGTGTTGTCCTTGCCGGCGGTCAGCGCCTGGGTGCCGTTGGCGTGGTATTGCACGCCGACGACGCCGCCCTTGTGCGCGTCGAGCACGCCGAGCACGCCGACGTCAAGTACGCGGGCGGTCTTGTCGGTGCCGGCCGCGATTAGGGTGCGGTTGTCGCCCAGGAAGGTGAGGGCCGTCACCGTCCCCTTCGGCTCGGGGATGGCGAGGATCTCACGACCGAGGGCCACATCGAAGACGCGCACCACGGCATTCTTATCACCCGCGGCCGCCGCCACGCGCAGCCCGTTGGGGCTGATGGTGACGCTCTGCACCGGGGCGCCGACGGCGAACACGACCAGCGGCTTGCCGTCGTCCTTCGTGCCGGGCTTCGTCGGCGCCAGACTCCAGACCTTCGCCTGTCTGTCGGCTCCCGCGGTTACCAGCCGGCTCCCGTCGGCGCTGACGGCAAGGTCCGCGATCGCCCCGTCGTGAGCGCTGAGGGACTTCACCTCCTTGCCGTCGGGGGCGTTCCAGACCTTGACCACCTTGTCGCCCGCGGCGACGACCTGGTCGCTCTTCGGGGTGAACAGCGCCTCCCGCACCGGGCCGCCGTGCGCGCGCTGCCACACCAGGGCGCCGGTCCAGGCGCGGGCCATCTTGTCGTCGCTGGCGGCGAGGACGCGCTTGCCGTCCGGGTGGAAGGCAACCGCCCGCACGGGGCCGCCGGACGCGAAGAACTCGTGCAGCTTGCCGTCGAGGCCGTAAACGCGCGTCCGGCCGTCCGCCCCGCCGAGCACGACCCGGTTGCTGTCCGGCGCGAACGCGATCGCGCGGACATCGCCGGGAGTGGTGATGGAGACAACCTCCTCCCCCTTCGGGGCGCCCCAGATCTTGACAACCTTCCCCGACGCGGCGGCGTACCGGGTGGCGTCTTTGTTCGCGGCGAGAGTGGCGATCGGGCCGAACGGCTTCGCCCCGGCGGGCGTCGCGCCGGCGGCGGTCCAGATCTGTACCTCGTCGCCGCGGGCGAACAGCAGGTCGCCCTTCGGCGTGTACAGCAGCGCGGTCACGCCCCCCTTGCCCGCCGGGAGACTCCTGACTTCCTTTTCCTTGCCCTTGTCCTTTGGGGGCTGGACATCGTGGACGCGGACCGAGCCATCGGCCAGGCCGGCGCTGACGTGCTTGCCGTCGGGGCTAAGGGCGACAACCTCGACCGCCGCCGGCAAGGTGAGCCTGTGAAGCGGCTTGCCGTCGGCGGCGTTCCACAGGTGGACCGTCTTATCCTTGCTCCCGGCGGCGACCGTCTTGCCGTCGAGGCTGAGCGCCACCGACGTGACCGGCAGCGTCGGCCCGGTGAAGGTGCGCTCCCTGGCGCCGGTCGCCAGGTTCCACAGGTGGACCTGCTTGTCGCCGCTGCCGGTCAGCAGCTTCGCCCCGTCCGGGCTGACGGCGGCGCTGGTAACAACGTCGGGATGAGCGAACAGCTTCGGCGCCGCAACGGGCAGCTGCCACAGCTTGACCGTGCCGTCCTCGGAGGTGGACACCAGCTGATTGTTCGCCGCGTTGATCGCGAGCCCGGTCACCTTCTTCTCGTGGGCGCCGAGGTTCTCGGCCTCCTTCCCGCTGGCCTGGTTCCAGAAGCGGACGACCCCGCCGGTTCCGCCGGAGACGAGGATCTGCCCGTTGGGACTGACCGCGACGGCAGCCACCGGGCCGGGGTGTCCCGGGTACTGGCGTTCGACCGCGCCCTTGACCAGATCCCAGGTGCGCACGACCTTGTCGGCCCCGGCGGTGAAGAGACGCTTGCCGTCGGAGGTGACGGCGGCAGCGAGAACCGAGTCAGGGTGGGCGAGAGCGCGCGTCGGCACCGGCGGCATCGCCCAGATCTTGAGAAGTCCGTCGGCGCCGCTGGTGAGCAGCTGCGTGTTGCCCGGGTGGAAGCTGACTCCCGTGACCGCGCCGGCGTGGGCGACCGCCTGGCCGGCGGGCTTACCGTCGCCGGCATTCCACAGCAGGAGGTGGCCGTCGGCGGAACCGGCGGCGGCGAGAGAAGCATTGCCGTTGACCGCGACGGTCGTGACCGCGGCCGGCGCGCCCGTCAGCGTCCGGACCTCCTTGGCGTTGGCGAACTGGCCGATGCGGACGACCTTGTCGGCGCCGGCCGAGAAGACGAGGTTGCCGTCGTTCGACAGGGCGACCGCGCTCACCGCATCGCCGTGTGCCGGCAGCGGCCGCGCCGGCGGCACCGGAAGCTGGAGGAACTTGAGCGTACCGTCGGCGCCGGCGCTGTAGGCGGTGGTGTTGTTCGGGTTGATGGCGACCGCGCTGGCGGGGCCGGCGTGGGCGCCGATCGTGCCGAGCGGCTGGCCGTTGGTCGCGTTCCAGAAGCGGACCGTTGCGTCGGCGCCGGCGCTGGCGAGGATCTGGTTGTTGACACTGAACGCGACCCCGTTCACCGGCCCGGCGTGGCCCTTCAACTCGAACAGCCGCTTGCCGTCCGCGGTGCCGAAGACCCCGACCACGCCGTCCTTGCCGGCGGCGGCGAGCTTCGTGCCGTCGGGGCTGAGGGCGAGGCCGTTGACGGCGTCGTTCTGGTCGAGGATCCGCAGCGGGCTGGTGGTCGGGACGTCCCAGATTTTGAGCGTGTTGTCGGCGCCGCCCGTGGCCATCAGGTGGCCGTCCGGGCTGAAGGCGACGGTGAGCACCTGCTTCTGGTGGCCGGCCGGGCCGGAGTAGGTCTTGACCTCCTTGCCGGTGGCGAGATCCCACAGCTTGATGCTGTGATCGAAGCTGCCGGTGACGAGGTACTTGCTATCCGGGCTGAAGGCGACGGAGTAGACGGCATCGGTGTGGCCCTTGAAGGTGGCGATGACGCCGGGCTGCGGGGGCTGGCTGTCCGCGACCGCGGCCAGGGCGAGGAGGACCGCCGGGAGGGCGACGGCCGACAGGAGGCGGAATGGCACAGAGAGTTGGCGCATCTCGGCAGGGTCTCCATGGGCGTGGGATGGGAGCAGGCGGTGGCAAGTTCGCGGACGAACAAGCGAGGTAGTCGCCCGCCATGAGGGTGTAGTTTCGCGCGCTGCGGGGCGGTCGTCAACCGGGAGACGCGGTTGCCGATCAGAAAGCAGCGGGGCCGGACCGCACATGACCCACGGCACGCCACCTGTGGGCTTTCCCAGAAACAACCTAGGCCGACAGCCCCGACCGGCGCCCGGGCCGCGGATCCTCCGCGATACCGTACAGGCGCGCCCGCTCGCGCGTCAGCACCGCCCAGGCCCGGTGCGTCGCTACCTCGCACATCGCCTCGTGCATGCGGAAGACGGGAGGGGTGTCCCAGGCCAGCAACCGCTCGGCCACCTCCAGATCGGCCGGGCTGACGCGATAGCACGCCTCGATTAGCGGCACCTGCTGGGGGTGGATGGCGGTCTTGCCGAACAGCCCGTTCGCCAGGTCGAGCCGAACCTCGCGGGCCAGCACGTCCGGGCGGTCGAGGTACTCGTACACCGGGGCCGTCAGGTTGAACCCGTGCGGCCGGAACGTCGTCACCAGTCCGCCGAGCGTCAGCCGCAGTGGGGTCGCGTAGATCGTCCGGCCACGCGGCCGGCGCAGCCCGAGCAGGTGGAACAGATCGTTGCCGCCGACGCGCAGGGTCAGGACGCGCCGCCGATATGGTGCCGTGCAGAGCAGATCTCGCAGGGCCGCCGTCCGGCCGACGTCGAACACCTCGGCCGTCTCCAGCGTAACCATCACCTCGAACGGGTCGGCCGCGGCGAAGGTGGCGAAGTACCCCTCCACGTTGTCGGCCGTCACCTTGGGCAGCACGAACCCGTCGATCCGATCGATTCCGGTCATGCCGAGCAGGCTGCGCAGCACGGCCGGGTCGCGTGCCCGGACGTAGCGCAGCAGCCCGACCGGCTCGAACCGACGCAGGGCGACCGCCAGGTTGGCCAGCGCCCGCGGCAGGTCGCCGGCGCTGACCGCGTCCTCGGTGCAGAAGATCGCCGAGCGCAGGAACGGGTACTTCTCGCGGTTGCCGACGCCCGCGAGGTCGGCGCGGGTGGCCGGCACGTACAGCGACGCCCCCAGCTGCAGGTAGCGCGTCATCAGTCGAGTTCCTCGATCAACGCCACGGCGAGGTAGGGCAGCCCCGGCTCCTGCACCACCGGCACGCCCTTCTCGCGAGCCAGCAGCTGCAGGTGGTCTACCTCCCCGTCGTCCGCGTTGCGCACCAGCAGCCGATCGGGGACGCGCCGCAACAGGACGCGCGTCGCCTCGCCCACCCCCGGCTTGACGTGATTGACGTCGCGCACGCCGAAGCGCCCGCGGACGTCGTCCAGCAACGCCGCCATCCTCCGCCGCCGTTCCGCGGCCGTCGCCGCGACGTCGGTTGCGGCACGTTCCCCCTCGTCCCAGCGGGCCGCGACCGCCGCCGACACCTCGTCCACGAACCAGCGCGATAAATCGTGTTCGGTAAACTCGGTGTAGAAAACGCAGGCGTGGAAGTCACCGGAGCCGACGACCGCGTCGTTGAGGATCGACCGGCTCACCAGCCCGCTGACGGTCGCCCCCAGCACCGAGGACGGGATCAGGTAATCGTCGCCGGTTGCCGCCAGGCCGGCCGTCCCGGAAAGGTCGGCGACCACCGCCAGGCGGATCGGGAGTGCCGTGCCGTGGGCGGCGTTGAACGCGCGCACCGCTCGGTCCAGCTCGCGCGCGATGACGCCCTTGCCGGTCCAGCCGTCCACGAACACGCCCGACGCCGCCGGGTGGCGGTGGAGGATGTGTCGCAGGGCGACCGGGTCGATCCCGCGGTCGCGGACGATCGACACCGAGTAGTGGGCGACGCGCCGGCCCAGGTGGCGGCGCAGAGCGCGAGCCAGCAGCACCCCCACCGGAGTGCCGGCACGGGCCAGCGACACCAGGGTGACGTCGCCGTCCTGCCCTGCTGCGATGGCGCGGGCGAGGGCGGCCAGGTCGCGCGCGAACCGCGCCTTCTGCCGGGCGAGGGCCGCGTGGAACACCTCCAGGTAGCGCGGCGACGGCGGTCGCTCCGGGCCGATCATCTCGCTGTAGTGGCGCCGTCCGGACTGAATCAGGCGCTCTTTCTCGGCGACCGGCGTCGGCGTGAGCCGGACCGGCTTCAGCAAGAAGGTCACGTCCTCGGGGGCGTAGCTGCCGCTGAACATCACGGCGTCTCCTGGGCGGTGAGGAGGCGGCGATGCAGCTGCGACCCGCGCGGCACGAGGGCGTAATCGCACAGCCCGAGGAACGAAGCGTCGGTCAGGCTGTCGGCGGCCCCCAGAGTTAGCACCGGGTCCGGCCCGAGGCGGCGCGCGACGACGTGGCGCACCGCCCGCTCCTTCCCGAGAAACGCCGGCACCAGGGACAGGTTGTTGTCGTTGTGGTGGACGAACAGGCCGCCGAGATCTTCACCTGCAAGGTATTCGGTCAGGATGGTCCGGAGGGTGTCGGCCTCCCCGCCCGGGTGCTTGACGACGACGTAGAGCGGCATCCCGAAGTCGGCGATCACCCGCGCCACCGCCCCGAGTCTGCGGCGGTCGCTGTAACTCTGGATCGACCGCTGCAACCCGTGAAGCCGGCCCGCCACGGCGACGGTCTGCGGGCGCACGGTCGCGTCCCACTCCGGGTCGAGTGCCCCGCCGGGGAGCAGCACCGCGCCGCCGAAATCGAGGATGACGAAGGAATCGAAAGGGAGATCCACGCGCCGGAAGGCGTCGAGGTTGCGGGCTGTCGTCGGAATGAGCGTCCCGGCCGCCGCGAGCCGTGCGAGCAGCACGCGCTGGCGGTCCGTCATGAAGGAGATCGGGCTGCCGTCCTTGCGGAACGCTGCCGGCCACACCGCTTCGCCCTCGGGGCACTTGGGCAGCGTTTGGAAGATGGTGTCGTCCAGGTCGAGGAAGATGTAAACTGGGATGGCCGGCGCGTGCGGTGCGGTCATCGATCGTGCTCCCTGCGGTCCCCGAGCAGCACAGGGCCGGTGCCCGTGAAGAACAGGCTGTCGGCGTTGAGTAGGTCGGGTAACTGGTGGGCGGGCGGCAGTGGGTGGCTCTCGTAGCAAAGCAGGGTGCGGTCGTAACTGCGGCCGGCCACGTTGTAGAGGTAATTCGGGATCTCGTCGGCGTAATTGTCAAGAAATTCCAGCGTGCTGCCGATGTCGCCGTCGCCCAGCAGCGGCGACCGGGTCGTGCTCTGGTAGGCCACTTCCCAGCCGCGCTCCTCCAGCCAGCGCGCCAGCAGGAACGGCGGGTGGGCGAACTCGCCGGTCCCGAGTACCAGCACCCGGTCGCCCGGGGCCAGGTTCAGGCGCTCCACCACCGGACCGAAGTCAACGGCCGTCCGGCCGCACAGGCCCAGCCGGCCGGACGAACGGGGGAGGTACTCGTCCTTGCAGTCCCCGCGGCCGACCACGTCCGGGATCGATCCGGGATCGAACTGCTCGTCCGCGCGGAAGAGGAACCGCCCGCTCAGCAGGCTGTGAAACGCGGTGGGAATGCCGGCGCGCCGGGTCACCTCCGCCCGGGCGTCCGGGTCGAGCCAGTCGGTGAGACTGACGAGATGAAGTTCCTTCACCCGCGGGTTGAGCCGGCGGTAGGCCAGGGCCAGGTTCGCCAGCGTGCGGCCGGTGCTGATCTCGTCGTCGATCAGAACGAGCGCGCGGGCGGCGCGGAACAGGGCCGCGTGGTCCGGGTCGGCCGGTTCGTAGAGGAGGTGCTGCGTCGCGTGGCTGTGGCTCTCCTCGAAGTCGAGGGCCAGCGGGCAGCGCAGGCGGTAGCGCGTCGTGTGCAGGAACAGCAGGTCGCGCCGCCCGGTCCGGCGCAGGAGCTGGTCGTACACGCCCTGCCCGAGTCCGGTCGCCGTTTCCGCCAGCCCGACGACGACCGCCGGCCCGGCGACGAGCCGGAGCTTTTCCGCCAGCCGCCGGTGGACCGTCTCCATCGCGCGGGGGCGGACCGGATAGTGCTTGCCGAGCACCTTGCTGACGAATACGAAGCCGCGCTTGCGGCTGCGGCGGCTGGCGAACCCGCACAGGTTGTGCAGCGGCGCCTCGGCCCGTTCGACCCACAGCGCCAACGTCCCGGCGCGCAACGAAACGCGCACGGGAGGGGCCGCCTCCCGCGGAAGGTGGTGCATCGCGATCATTCCCCCATACCTGTCCGGGCGGCGCGGTTCCGTCGTCAGGCGATTCCTTCCGCCCAGCCGATCGACGCGCCTTCGCCCGATGCGACTCATCGTAAGGCGGCAGCGTCCGTCGTCAACACATGAGAGCGCTGCGATACCGCAATCGCGCGGGCTGGTTGCGTCGTCTAATACACAGTCCGGGAGTGACTGTCTGCTTTCCCCCTCTCCCCCAGGGGAGAGAGGGGGGCACAACTCGCCGGTCCAACTCGAACACACCCCCAACGTGAGGAGGGAAGCATGAAACGAACCGTGAGCCTGCTGTGTGGGGTCGCCCTGGTTTGGGTGGCTTCCGCCGTCCCGGCCGGAGCCCAGGAGCCGGCAAACAAGGGCAAGTCGAAGGCCGCTCAGCCGACCGTCGAGGTGGTGTTCTGCCTGGACACGACCGGCAGCATGGGCGGGCTGATCAACGCGGCCAAGCAGAAGATCTGGACGATCTGCAACCAGATCGCGGCTGGCAAGCCGACTCCCCGGCTGCGGGTCGGGTTGGTCGCCTACCGCGACCGCGGGGATCAGTACGTCACCAAGCTGTTCGATCTGACGGACGACCTGGACGCCATCCACAGCCATCTGATGGGCTTCCAGGCGCAGGGCGGCGGGGACTTCCCGGAGAGCGTCAACCAGGCTCTGCACGAGTCCGTCACCAAGATGAAGTGGAGCACCGACAAGAAGACCCTCAAGATCGTCTTCCTGGTCGGCGACGCCCCCCCCAAGATGAATTACCCCGACGACGTCAAGTATGCCGAGACGTGCAAGCTGGCGGTGACGCGCGACATCATCATCAACACGATCCAGTGCGGCACCCACGCCGAGACGAAGAAGTACTGGCAGGAGATCTGCCGCCTGGCCGAAGGGTCTTACGTCCAGATCGACGCGCAGGGCGGGCCGGTTGTCGCCATCGCCACCCCATTCGACGCCGAACTGGCCAAGATCAACCGCGAGTTGGCCTCGACCACGCTGGTCTACGGTCGCGAGGCCGAGCAGCGCGCGGGCGCGAAGAAGAAGGCGGACGCCGCCGCCCTGCCGGCGCCGGTCGCCGCGGATCGCGCCGCCTTTGC
The DNA here is from genome assembly GCA_020847555.1 of Gemmataceae bacterium. The sequence continues at coordinate 20,960 of JADLBT010000219.1, read as the reverse complement.
CGGCCGGTCCGGCACGACCGCGGCCTACGACCTGCTCGACCAGGTGAAGGCCGGCAAGGTGAAGCTGAGCGAGCTGAAGAAGGAGGAGTTGCCAGTCGAGTTGCAGAAGCTCAGCCCCGGGGAGCAGAAGACCTACCTCAAGAAGCTGGAAACGCACCGCCGCGAGCTGAACACCCGTGCGGTCGAGCTGGACAGGAAACGCGGCGCGTTCATCGCTCAGAAGCTGAAGGAGGCGGACGGCGCCCGCGCCCGCGACAGCTTCGACAACCAGGTGCTGCGCGTTCTGCGGACCCAGGCCCGGCGCGTCAGCATCGAGTACGCCGCCCCTGCCGGGGAGAAGAAGTAACCCGGTCCTGTCGCGCAAGGAGAAGGCCGGCGGCCGATGGTCGCCGGCCCTCTCTTACTGCTCGAGCGCGGGGGAGGGATCCTTCCGGCGGCGCCCGGCAAGCACAGGTAATGCTTCACGGCCTGGGTGGGACGGGCCAGCGCTTCCCGGTACAGAACGTTTCGATGCTCAGGCCGGTCGTCCCGCTCCGGACCACGACCGCCCCGTCCCGCCACGTCGGCAAGAAACGTGCGCCAACCCGTTCGTAGGGCGCCTCGGGCCGGCCCGTGCTCTTCGGCCTCCCCTGGCACGACACCGCCACCGCCGGCCGCGCCCACTGCGCCAGCGCGACCGGGTTCGCCCGCAGGCTGCCGTGGTGTGGTGCCTGCATGACATCGACCTTCACCGGCGGCAGCGCCAGCACTCGATCCGTCCCGGGGCCTTCGAGATCGCCCGTCAGCAGGATCGCGTGCGCGCCGTGCCGCACCAGCAGCACCAGGCTGCGGGCGTTCTCGTTGCCCTCCGGGCCGGCCGCTGGCGGGTGGAGCACGTCCAGCGTCACCGCGCCCGCGGACAGCCGATCCCCGGCGCGGACGATGCGCACCGGGACGTCGTGCCGCTCCAGCGCCTCCAGGGTGAAGCGCACCGGCTGGTTGTTGCGCGCCGGGAAGGTCGGCGGGCAGGTCACCTGGCCGACCGCGAAGCGCTCGACCAGGGCGGGGATGCCGTTGAAGTGGTCCAGGTCGCCGTGCGAGAGGAAGACCTCGTCGATGCGGCTGATGCCGCGGTGCCACAGGTACGGGGCGATGTGCCGGCGCGTCACCTCCGGACCGTTCAGGGCACCGGCGTCGTAGAGCAGGGTCCGCCTGTCCGGCGTCTCCAGCACGACGCAGCCGCCGTGGCCGACCGCCAGGAACGTGCAGCGGAACTCGTCCGATCGCGGGCGCCCCAGCCCGACCAGCAGGCCCAGGGCCAGCCATCCCAGCCCGCCCAGCAGCGCCCACCGCCAGCGCCGGCGCAGCGGTCGCAGCGTCAGCGCGGCCAGCAGTCCAGCGTAGAACACGCCCGCCCACCATGCCGGGATGTCCGGCAGGTAGCGGCACGCCCAGCCCCACGTCAGGGCGAAATCGATCAGCGTGTCGGTGCCGGCGAGGGCAAGCGCCGTGACCTGGGCGGCGGGCCAGCCGAGCGGCGGAGCGAGGGTCGCAGTGAAAAGCAGCACGAACCCCGCCACCAGCGCGAGGGTCGCGAGCAGCACGACGGGCGGGCCGAGCAGCAGTGCCGCCGGCTGGACCATGTGGAAGTGGTGGGCCAGCAGCGGCGTCAGCGCGAGCCAGACTGCCGCGTTGATCGCGTAGGCCAGCCCCACCGCGGCCCCCAGTCCGCGGACCGCCCGCTGCCACGCGGGCCGGCCTTCTTTCACCAGCTGGTCGAGCGGATCGCCGGCCGCGAACTTCCAGGACCGGCCGCCCCAGCACAGGACGGCCACGGCGAGGAACGAGAGCTGGCAGCCGGGGTCGAAGACGTCGGCCGGGTTGGCGAGGGCGACGACCAGCCACGCCAGCGCAAGGCAGTTGGCCGCCACGGGAGGGCGGCGCACCAGCAGGCTGCCGCACACGGCCCCGATCATCACGGCGCCGCGCACGGCCGGCGGCTGTCCTCCGGCGAGTAGCGCGTAGGCGGCGGTCGCCAGCGCGACCAGTACGGCGCCGCCCCGGCGCGTCACTCCGAGCGGGCGGAGGGCGAGCCACAGCGCCCAGGCGAGCAGCACCATGTGCTGCCCCGAGATCACCAGTACGTGGACCACGCCGCTGCGCTGGTAGCGCTCCCACTCGTCCGCCGAGAGCGCGGCGGCGTCCCCGAGGAGCAGCGCGGTCGCCAGCCGCGCCTGCTGCTCCGGCAGCTGCTGGTCCAGGGTTTGCCGCGCCCAGGAGCGGACCGCGGCGAGCAGGCGCGGCGGCGACCACCAGTTGCCGGGGGCGAGGAGGGTCACTGTGCCCGGCGCCCCCTCCGCGGTGACGACGGCCGTGATGCCCTGGTCCTTCAGGTAGGAGGCGTAGTCGAACCCGCCCGGGTTTGCGACCCCTTCCGGCAGCGCCAGCCGGCCCACCACCTCGACCGCGTCGCCGACACGGATCCCGGGGAGCCGCGACAGGACCGTCACCAGGGCGCGCCCCGAAACCGGCCCCCAGTCGTCGCGTTGCCGGAGGTGCGCGACGCGCAGGACGAAGCGCGTGGACTCGCCAGGCGCGAACGAGCGCAACGCGGCCTCGCCCGGGCGCCGCACCGCGGGCTCCGTCGCCACCGCCCCGCGCAGCAGGGCCGGGCGGGGTTCGCTGGCGGCGTGTGCGGAGACGTCATCCTCGGCGAAGGTCGCGCGGCGGAGGTGGTGCCGGGCCGCCCCCGCGGCGCCGGCGGCCAACCACAGGTAAAGCAGCGCCAGGCCGGGCTTCCGCGCGTGGGCGACAGCGGCCAGCAAAAAGGCGAGCAGGAAGAGCAGGGTGACGGGGAGGCTGGCGGGGGCGTGGCGGTCGTAGACGATTCCGGCGGTCACGGCCAGGGCGAGCGGCACGAGCGGCCCGCGCCAGATACTGCCGTCGAGAACCATCCAGCCGGGCGCCACGGTCCTTGCGGCGGCGCCAACCGGGGGTAGCTGGGCGGTCGTCATGGGACCAAGTGCGTGGGGCCTGGTGTGGTGGTGCGCCTGTCTCCTGTCCCTTGATCTGGCGGCCCTGGTGCAGCTGCAAGGGGGATGGTGTGCAATGGGTTCTTTCAAAGCCCACGGGTGACGCCCCGTGAGCCAGGTTCCCAGCAGTTGACCCACGGGATGCGACCCGTGGGCTTTACCCAACACCTTGGCACACCACGTTCCTTGTCCCTGCACCATCTTACCGGGCCGGAGCGGGCGGAACCAGCCGTCGGGCGGGCCAATCCCGGTTGACCCGAGGGGCGTGCTTGACTACAGTCACGCCCCCAATGGGGAGACGAGGGTGCAGTCCTGAACGGAGGTGAGAGCGATGGCCGTTCGCGCGATCCGGCGAAGGGGGGGCGTGGCGCAGACGCTGCTGGCGGCGCTGGCGCTGGGAGCAGGACTCACAGGCTGCGGCAAGCAGGAGCCCGCCGCGGACAATAACGAGGCCCCGCGCACGCCGCCCGTTGCTCGCATCGGCGCCCAGACCGCCCCGGCGCAGACAGCGGCGAGCCCAACTCAGGATCCCGCCCCCGCGGCGGCCCCCGCCGCGAAGCGGCACGTCCCGTTCAAGGACGCGGTCCTTCCCGAGCCGCCGCTCGACCAGTGGCTGCCCGACAAGACCAGGGCTGGCAAGAGTGTCGGCAAGCTGTACGAGCGGATCAGCGCCCCAGGCGGCCTGTGGGACCAGGTGGTGTTCGTCACCCCGCAGGGCCAGCGAGTCAACTACACCGCCACGATCAAGACGGACCTCGGCTCGATCCAGATCGAACTGTGGCCGGACGTCGCCCCGGCCCACGTGCGCAACTTCGTCGCCCTCGCCCGCGCCGGGTATTACGACGGGCTGGAGTTCGACCGCACGCTGCGCGAGGAGCTGGAGGGGGCCAAGGGTAGCTACTTCGAGTGCCTGGAAGGCGGCTGCCCGCTGGGCACTGCCGAGCCCGGCTACGGCAGCATCGGCTACTGGCTGAAGCCGGAGCTGAGTGACAAGGTCAAGCACGAGGAGGGCACCGTCGGCGCCTGGCACGCGGAGGAAGTGGAAACGGCCGCGTGCAAGTTCTACATTACCCTCAGCAAGGCGCCGTGGATGGACGGTAACTGGACCGTCTTCGGCAAGGTGGTCCGCGGTCTTGATGTGGCCCGTACAATAGTGACAAGGCCCGTGCGGCAGGACGACGAATTCAAGGACCGCCCCGTCGAGCCGGTGGTGATTCGTTCCGTCACCATCGAGACGGCGGAAAAATGAGGCAGCGATCAGCGGTCCGCAAAGACAGAGGTTTGGCCTCGCTGACCGTTGACCGCTCACGAAAGGAGCGTCCCGTGGCTGCCAGCGTCAAGCAACAGGTGGAGGACGCCCAGAAGACGCTCGACCTCGATCGCAAGACCTATCTGGTCGAGCTGCAAACCAGCAAGGGGCCGATCCGGCTGACGTTCCTCCCGGACGTGGCGCCGGGGCACGTGAAAAACTTCCTTGGACTGGCCCGGACGGGGTTTTATAATGGAGTGGTGTTCCACCGGATCATCGATGGTTTCATGATCCAGGGCGGCTGTCCGCAAGGGACCGGGACCGGCGGGCCGGGCTACCAGATCAAGGCGGAGTTCAACTCCACCCCCCATGAGCCCGGCGTGCTGTCGATGGCCCGAACGAACGATCCGAACTCGGCCGGCTCGCAGTTCTTCATCTGCCTCGGCCGGCACACACACCTCGACAATCAGTACACCGCCTTCGGGCGCGTGGCGGACGAGGAATCGCTGGAAACCGTCAAGAAAATCGGCAAGGTGTCCACCCGCGGCGATCGGCCGGTCGAGAAGGTGGTCATCGAGAAAGTGACGGTGACGGAACAACCAAAGGGGTAAACCTCATCCGAACCCGAAACGTCAGCGCGGTTGAACCTTGTTCCGCGCTGATGCTTCGGGCTCGGACGACACCCCACACGCGGGACCAACGTCGCCCGCGTCGCGGGGCTGGGAGGGGACCCACGCAAAGGGAAAGCGTGAACCTGGTCAGGCCGGAAGGTGCAGCCATAAACGTCGTCCCTTGTGCAGTGGATCAGCCTCTCCCAGCCACCGCGGCGCGGGCGCGTCCTTTTCTTCAGCCCTCAGCGATCGGCGGTTAGCTTTCAGCACATCTCAGTGGAAGCGCTCCCGAGCTGAACGCTGACGGCGGACCGCTGGGAGCCGACATGGCAAAACGGAAGCCTGCCGCCGCCGAAACGCCCGACAGTCCCCCGCCCGAGGTCCACGGTTACACCGTCCTCGCCCGTCGCTATCGTCCCCAGGCCTTTGCCGACCTCGTCGGTCAGGAACCCGTCGCCCAGGCGCTCGCCAACGCCTTGCAAACCGGCCGCGTCGCCCACGCCTACCTGTTTACCGGCGCACGCGGTGTCGGCAAGACAAGTACCGCCCGCATCCTCGCCAAGTCGCTCAACTGCGTCAACGGCCCGACCGCCACCCCCTGCAACCAGTGCGACAGCTGCGTCAGCATCGCTGGCGGCGACGACGTCGATGTCCTCGAGATCGACGGCGCCAGCAACCGCGGTATCGACGAGGTGCGCGAGATCCGCCAGAACGTCCAGTTCCGCCCCACCCGGTCGAAATACAAGATATACATTATTGACGAAGTCCACATGCTGACGGCGCCGGCGTTCAACGCCCTGCTCAAGACGCTGGAGGAACCGCCCGCGCACGTCAAGTTTATCTTCGCGACGACCGAGGTGCAGAAGATCCCCGTGACCATCCTGTCGCGCTGCCAGCGCTTTGACTTTGCCGGTATCGGCACCGTTCGCATCGTCGAGCGGTTGCGGCAGATCGTTGCCAGCGAGGGCATGCAGGCGGCCGACGACGCTCTCGAACTCGTCGCCCGCCGCGCCGGCGGATCGATGCGCGACGCTCAGTCGCTCCTCGACCAGCTGCTGGCCTTCGGCGAAGACCGCCTGACCGCCGACCACGTCCACCGCCTGCTCGGCACCGCCAACGAGGACCGGGTCGCCGACCTCGCGGCCGCCGTGCTCGCCCACGACGCGAAACGCGCCCTGGAGTTGCTGACGGGAGCCGCCGACGAGGGGATTCAGCCCGGCGAGATCCTCGATCAGCTGATCGACTACTGGCGCGACCTGATGGTGGCGGCCAGTTGCGGCGGGGCCGAGGGGCTAACCCTCGGCGTGAGCGGCAAACAACGCGCGGCGCTGGCGGAGCAGGCGCGCGGGACGAAACTCGACACCCTCCTGGCCGGGCTGGACGTGCTGGTCGGCGCCAAGGCCCGCGCCCGCGGCACCAGTCACGGCCGCGTTCTGCTGGAGATGGCCATTGTCCGCCTTTGTCGTCTGGAGGATCTGGTGCCGCTCGCGCAGCTGACGCAGTGGCTCGCGCACGGTCAGGCCGCCGCGCCCGCCGCACGCCCGGGGCAGCCCGCGACGGCGGTCGCTCCCGCGGCAGCTGCGCGCCTCACCCTGCCGCCGGAGGGCGCAAAAAAAAAGCCCCTGAACGGGACTGACGGCGCCGCGGCCACTCACCCTGTCCTCACCCCGGAGACGCTGCCGGACGTGTGGGCGCAGATCCTGGGGCAACTGGGTCGTCCTTTCCTTGCGGCGGACCTGGGACAGGCAAATTCCGTAGCAATTTCCGGGCCAAACGCTCTGGTAATCCGCTTTGCGACAAGCTATACTCAACAGTGTAACAGGTGCCAGGAGCCGGCACAGGTCAAGTTCCTGGAGCAGAAGTTCCGGGAGGTGACCGGACAGACCTGGAATCTTCGGTTCGAGGTTCTGTCCACGGTCGGCGACCCGGCCGCATCTTCAGCGCACGGGGCGGAGGATTCGGAAACCTCTCTCGCGCGCTCCCGACGTCAGAAAGAGGCAGCGCTGCAGGCGCCCCTCCTCAAGCGAGCCGTGGACGTGCTGGGGGCTCAAATCGTTCAGATGGACGACGGCTTCGGTGCCGTGGCCCCGCCGTCCGGGTTGCGCGCCGATCGCCCCGACGGCGAGGACTCCTGATCATGTTCGACAAGCTCGGCCAGATGTTTGGGATGCTCAAGAACCTCCCGAAGATGCGCGAGGAGATGCAAAAACTCCAGCAGCGTCTCGGGCAAATCACCGCCGAGGGCGATGCCGGCGGCGGCATGGTCAGGGTGAAGGTCAACGGCCAGATGGAACTCGTCGCCTGCTCCATCAGCGACGAGCTGTACAGGGGGGGCGATAAGGAACTGCTGGAAGATCTGGTCCGCGCGGCGGTCAATCAGGCGATGGCCGCGGTGCGTCAGCAGATCGCCGAGGAGACGAGCAAGGCGGCGGGCGGACTGGGTTTGCCCAGTGGGTTGAACCTCCCCGGAATGGGTTGACCTCGACCATGAGCGGACCCGTAACCGAAACGCTGGGAGCGATCGCCCGCCTGACGCAGGAGCTGGGCAAACTGCCCGGTATCGGTCCCAAGACCGCCGAGCGGCTGACGCACCACCTCGTCGCCGCCGAGCGTGTCCAGGTTCTGGCTCTGGCCGAAGCGCTGCGCGCCATCAAGGAAGACGTTCGCCCGTGCCGGCAGTGCTTCAACCTGACTGAGGGGGACATCTGCTCCCTCTGCCGCGACCCGCGCCGCGATCAGGCGGTCATCTGCGTGGTCGAACAGCCGCGCGACCTGGCTGCCCTGGAGCGGGCCGGCAGTTACCGGGGCGTTTACCACGTCCTCGGCGGGCGCCTGGCGCCGCTGGAGAACGTCGGCCCGGAGCAGTTGACCGTCGATGCCCTGCTGCGTCGCGTGCAGAAGGGCGGGGTGGCAGAAGTCATCATGGCGACCAACCCGACCCTCGAAGGGGACGGGACCGCGCTGTACGTCTCCAGCCTGCTGGCCGGAACGAAGGTGAAGATTACGCGACTGGCACGGGGGTTGCCTTCTGGTTCGGTTCTGGAATTTGCGAACAATCAGATGCTCGCGGACGCCCTCGAAGGGCGGCGGGCCTTCTGAAAAGGGTTCATCGGCCTTCGGCCCTGCCTGCCCACAAACCGCGGTTCGTGGGCTTTCGAGACCGGAACTGGTGATTATGTAGAGGAGCTTGGATCATGGGACCGGGCATGGGTTTGGGCATGCAGCAGACGATGCGGCCAGAGATGAAACTCTATCTGGCGCCGCGCATGATCCAGTCGATGGAGATCCTGCAACTCCCGATCATGGCCCTGCAGGAACGGATCCAGCAGGAACTGCAAGAGAACCCCGTCCTCGAACTGAAGGAAACCTTGCCCGAGGAGCGGACGGCCTACGAGGAGGACGGCACCTTCAACGGCCAGGCGAACGAGGCTCCGGACGCGCCCGATGTCTCCGACCCGCGCAAGGAACTCGTCATCGACGAGAAGGGCGGCAACGAGGAGGACTTCGACCGCCTGATGCAGATCAACCAGGACTGGTCCGACCACTTCAACGAGGAGCACCGGCCGAGCAGCAACCGGGTCGATGAGGAGGGCGACAAGAAGCATGACTTCGAGCAGAACATGCCGTCCCGCCCGCAGTCGCTGCACGACTACCTGAGCGATCAGCTCAACTTCCTCGAGGCGAGCCCCGACGAGTTGCGGCTCGTCAGCCACGTCATCGCCAACCTCGCCGACAATGGCTACCTCGGCCGCATCGACGAGAAGGGCCAGTTCGTCCAGGTGACGCTCGAGGAGGTCGCCCGCAGCTACGATCGGCCGGTGACGACGGAGGAGGTGGCGGACGCGCTGCACTTCGTTCAGAAGCTCGACCCGCCCGGCGTCGGCGCCCGCGACCTGCGCGAGTGCCTGCTGCTGCAACTGACGCCCGAGACGCCGTATGTGGACGTCGTGCGGGCGCTGGTGCAGAACCACCTGGAGGATATCTGGCACAATCGGCTGCCGGTGATCCAGAAGAAGACCGGCTACGACATCGACACGATTCAGAAGGGGATCGAGGCGCTCAAGCACCTCAACCCCAAGCCGGGGTCACAGTTCACCGCCGACAACATCCCCTACGTCGTGCCGGACATCGTCGTCGAGCGCAACGAGGACGGCGAGTACGAGGTCCGGCTGCTGGACGACTGGACGCCGAGCGTGTGCATCAACCGCCGCTACATCGAGCTGTACAAGGACAAGGCAGCCGATCCGAAGGCGAAGGAGTACCTCAAGCGGAAGATCCAGGCGGCCCAGTGGCTGATGGAGTCGATCGAGCAGCGGCGCAGCACCCTGGAGAAGGTGACGAAGGCGATCATCAAGCACCAGCGGGCGTTCCTCGACAGGGGGCCGGAACACATCGAGCCGCTCAAGATGCAGCAGATCGCCGACCTGGTCGGGGTCCACGTGACGACGGTGAGCCGGGCGGTGGACGACAAGTGGGTGCAGACGCCGCGCGGCATCTTCTCGCTCAAGCGCTTCTTCGGCGGCGGCACGCAGACGGCGTCCGGCGAGGAGGTCGCGTGGGAGACGATCAAGCAGAAGTTGCTGGAGATCATCGGCAAGGAGGACAAGTCCGAGCCGCTCTCGGACGAGGATCTCGTCATCAAGCTGAGCGAGGACGGCTACCCGGTGGCGCGGCGGACGGTGACGAAGTACCGCAAGATGCTCAAGATCCCGTCGTCGCGCCAGCGCAAGGTCTGGTCGTAATGAAGGAACGAACCACCGAGAAGACCAGGGCAGAGCAAGCCGAAGGGCCACCGATTAACGCAGATGAACACGGATCCTGGTTCTGATCTGTGTTGAGCTGTGTTAATCGGTGGCCCTTCTGGCTTCTCGGCAAGTAGGGTCTTTTTCCAATGCAAGAACTCATCGCGGAAATCCGCCGGCAGGAGGAGCAGATCCGTCTCGGCGGCGGCAAGTCGGCCATCGAGCGGCAGCACAAAAAGAACCGCCTCACCGCCCGCGAACGCATCGCCCGCCTTCTCGACCCCGAACCGCCGTTCTTCGAGCTGGGCCTGTGGGCTGCCTGGGGCATGTACCAGGAGTGGGGCGGTGCGCCAGCCGCGGGCGTCGTCACCGGCATCGGCAAGGTCCACGGCCGGCAGGTGATGGTGATCGCCAACGACGCGACCGTCAAGGCGGGTGCGTTCTTTCCGATGACCGTCAAGAAGGTGCTGCGTGCCCAGCGCATCGCCCTGGAGAACCGGCTGCCGCTCGTCTATCTCGTCGATAGCGCCGGCGTCTTTCTGCCGTTGCAGGACGAGGTCTTCCCCGACGAGGACGATTTCGGTCGCATCTTCCGCAACAACGCCGTCATCTCGGCCGCGGGCGTGCCGCAGTACGCCGCCATCCTCGGCAACTGCGTCGCCGGCGGCGGCTACCTGCCGGTGCTGTGCGACAAGCTGCTGATGACCGAGGGCAGCGGGCTGTACCTCGCGGGGCCGGCGCTGGTGAAGGCGGCCATCGGCCAGACCGTCGCTCACGAGGAACTGGGCGGCGCGAGGATGCACGCGACCGTCAGCGGTACGATCGACTTCCGCGAGCCCGACGATCCGGCCTGCCTCGAACGGCTGCGCCGCCTCGTCGCGATCCTGCCCCATGAGAAGGGCTGCGTCACGTTCGACAAACCGTCCGCTCGCCCGGCGTCGAACCTGGCGCAGGGGTTCCGGCCGGGGGGCCGCGGCGAGTACGACGTGCGTGACTTGCTGGCATGCCTTCTCGATGACGCGCCGTTCGACGAGTACAAGGCGGAGTACGGGCAAACGCTGGTGTGCGGCTACGGGCGGCTGGGCGGGGTGGCGGTCGGCGTGGTCGCGAACCAGCGCAAGCGCTCGCGGACGGCGGAGGGACTGCTCGAGTTCGGCGGCGTGATCTACGTCGATGCGGCGGACAAGGCGGCGCGGTTCATCATGGACTGTAACCAGTCGCGCGTGCCGCTGCTGTTCCTGCAGGACGTCAACGGGTTCATGGTCGGGCGCGACTCGGAGCAGGCGGGCATCATCCGGGCCGGGGCGAAGCTGGTGAACGCGATCGCGAACAGCGTCGTGCCGAAGCTGACGCTGATCCTGGGCGGTTCCTACGGGGCCGGCAACTACGCCCTGTGCGGCAAGGCGTTCGACCCGCGCTTCATCCTCGCGTGGCCGACGGCGCGTTACGCGGTGATGGGCGGCGAGCAGGCGGCGAGCACGCTGCTGGAGATCACAATCAGCGCGCTCAAGCGCCAGGGCCACGAGCCGGACGCGGCGGAACTGGAGGAGCTGCGCCGCAAGGTCGAGGCGAGCTACGAGGAGCAGACGGACATCCGCTACGGGGCGGCGCGGCTGTGGGTGGATGGCATCGTCGAGCCGGAGCGGACGCGCGACGCCCTGCTGACGGCACTGAGCGTGGCAACGCGGTACGACGATGGGCGGCCGTTCAAGACCGGGGTGCTGCAGGTATGACGACCGCCGCCGACCGCATCGGTTGGATTCCTGCCAACCGGGGGGACACGTCATCCTGACAACGACACGCGCGGATCTGCTGCGCCTGCGCGCCGACCTCAGTCGCGGGGCACCTGGCGCGAAGCTGCCAGCGGCACGTCCCGGCCGTTTCCCCTTGCTTCGCCGCGCCCTCTTTCCCGAGAATACCCCCGGTTGCGTCCCATCATCCTCCGACACGAGGAACCCATGACAGCAGGCGCCAAGTACGTGGTCGGCGTGCCCAAGGAGATCAAGACGGACGAGTACCGGGTGGCGATGATCCCGGTCGGCGTCGAGGAGCTGACGCGCGCCGGCCACACGGTGCTGATCCAGGCGGGCGCCGGCCAGGGCAGCGGCATCAGCGACGAGCGGTACGTCGCCAACGGCGCCGAGATCGTCCCCGACGCGAAGGCCGTCTGGGAACGCGCCGACCTGATTGTCAAGGTCAAGGAACCGCTGCGAGAGGAGTGGGCGTTCCTCCGCCCGGGCCAGATCATCTTCACCTACTTCCACTTCGCCGCCGACGAGGCGCTGACCCGGGCCGTGATGGCGTCGGGCATCACCGCCATCGCCTACGAGACGATCCGCGACGCCGAGGGCCGGCTGCCGCTGCTGACGCCGATGAGCGAGGTCGCGGGGCGCATGAGCATCCAGGAGGGGGCCAAGTTCCTCGAACGGCCGTTCGAGGGGCGCGGCATCCTGCTCGGCGGCGTCCCGGGCGTGCTGCCGGCGAACGTTGTCATCCTCGGCGGCGGCATCGTCGGCGCCAACGCGGCCCAGGTGGCGGCCGGCCTCGGCGCGAACGTCACCATCCTCGACGTGAATCTCGATCGCTTGCGCTACCTCGACGACGTCATGCCGCGCAACGTGACGACGTTGTTCAGCGACCGGCACAACATCCTCGACAGCCTCGACCGGGCCGACCTGCTGATCGGCGCGGTGCTGATCCCCGGGGCGAAGGCGCCGCGCCTGGTGCGCAGCGCCGACCTGAAGCGGATGCCACACCGGGCCGTCATCATCGACGTCGCCATCGACCAGGGCGGGTGCGTCGAAACGTCCAGGCCGACGACACACAGCAGCCCGACGTACATCATCGACGACGTTGTGCATTACTGCGTGACGAACATGCCGGGAGCGGTCGGGCGGACCAGCACATACGCGCTCACGAACGTGACGCTGCCGTACATCCTGCAGCTGGCGCGGAAGGGGTTCGACCGGGCGGTGGGGGAAAGTCCGGGGCTGGCGCAGGGGGTCAACATTCGCGCCGGCCAGGTGACGAACCCCGCGGTCGCGGAGACCTTCCACCTGCCGTGCGCACCGCTGCCGGGGCGCTGACGGCCGCGCCAATCGCGCAGAAGGTCGTTACTCCTCGACCTCGCCCCACCGCGCCCCTTGCCAGACGACTCCCGGGCGGTCGGTATACCCCTCCGACTCCAGCTCGGTTTCTTCCACCGTCGCCGGCAGCCGGTGGCAGCGTGCCTGCCACTCCAGCACGCGCCGCCCAGCGTCCTCCTCGTCGCGCGCCAGGACGCCCCACATGATGTGATACGCAGCCCAGTTGCCCTGGCCCGACAGGCAGGCGTGCGACTCCGGCCACTCCTCGTCCAGCGGCTGCACCACCTCGCAGCGGTAGTAGTTGATGTCCGCCTCCTTCTCGCCCTGCAGCCGCACCTCCTCGAATACCTCGTCGGACGCCAGCCCGGTCTGCAGCACTCGCCGGAGCAGGGCCGCCCGCAACGGCTCGTCCCTGTCCAGGCACGCAGCCGCCTTCCACAGCCGCCCGAACAGGCTCGCCAGCCCGGAGATCGTCAGGTAGTCGATCGTGGCCAGGTGGACCGTCAGGACGCGCCACAGGTGCTCGCGGAAGCGCTCGACGCGCCCTTGCGCGCCGGCCGCGCAGGCGCGCAGGATCTCGACCGGGAACAGCTTGTCCGGATCCCGCCGGTCGGCCTCGTCGAGGGTCGCCAGCGCCTCCTCCGGGCGGCCCAACTCCAGCAGAGCGGTCGCCCGGTAGTAGCACGCCCAGACGTCGCCCTCGGTCATCGCCTCGAACCTGTCGAGGTAGGTCAGCTGGACGTCGTACTGGTCCAGCCGGAAGGCTGCCAGGGCCGCCTCCCACGCCACCTGCGGGTCGTCGCACCCCTCGCGCAGGCACAGGTCGAGGACCGCCAGGGCGTCGCGCGGGCGCTCGGTCCGGCTGTACACCTCGGCCAGCCGCTGGGCGACAAACCCGTTGCTGCGCTCCAGCCGAAATCCGCGCGCCAGGCACCGCTCGGCCTCGCCGAACTCCTCGGCCCCGAGGAAGTAGGCGCCGGCCCGGGCGTGGTTGCCGGCGTCGTTCGGGTCCAGGTCGAGCGACTGGCGGAACAGGCGCTCGACGCGCTCCTTCGGGATGCGCTCGGCCAGGTCCGCGTTCTGGCTGTCGCGCAGCACGTCGCCGACGACCGCCAGCAGGCTGACGGCCGGGGCGTGCTGGACGAAGCGCCCGGCCACGGCCTCGGCCCATTGCCAGATGGCGTCGCCGCGCGACCCGTCGCCCACCAGGTAGCGCAGCAGATTGAGGAACCGGCAGGCGTCCAGCTGGTGGGTGACGCGCTCGGGCGGCAGGGCCAGCAGATCGTTCAGGACGCCGGCCCGGGCCGCGTCGTCCTCCTGATCGGCCGCCTGCAGCCGCTCCACCAGGCCGTTGAAGAAGTCCTCCAGCGGCGTCGGTTCCTGCTCCTCCTTGGACGCGGGGGCGGTTATTTCTTCTCCCGGCGGACCTTTGGGCGCGGCCGCGGCTTCGGGCCGGGGCGCCGGCCCGGGGGGAGCGGTCGGGACGACGACGCGCGCGGCCGTGGCGAACGGGCCGGACGACAGCGAGCCAAGCAGGGCCGGCGGGGCGGGCGGGTCGGCCGCGTTCAGCAGCCGTTTCAGTCGGCGGATCGTCAGCCAATCATGGGCCTTGCGGGCGCGCTGTTCCAGCGACCGGGCCAGCGTCTCCGCCCGCTGGGCGGACCCGGCGAGGCGCTGGACCGCGATCAGCCGCAGCCGGGTCTCGAACCAGTCGTTCACGCACCCCTGGTCGGTCAGCCGCCGGTCCCAGTCAGACAGCAGCGCGACGGCCCCCTGCGTGTCACGCTGCACGCACAGGCGGATGGCATCGCAGAACGCCCATCGCAGCTCCAGGTCGGGGCGCTCGCCCGGCGGCAGGCGGCCGCCGTTCTCGTCTCCCGGCGTGGGCTTCGCTCCGGCGGCGGTCGCGACGGCGAAGCGCTCGGCTGGATCCTGCTTCCCGGCCAGGAGTCGGACCGCCTCCAGCTCGATCAGTGCGTGCAGGCGGCTGGAGATGGGGATGGAGACCCGCTCCTCCTCACACAGCCCGAGGGCGCGCTCCAGGCTGGCCGCGGCGGCGTCGAGGTTGCCGCGGAGCAGCATCAGCCACCCCTCGTTCCGTGCCCCGAGGTGACGGCGGTTGCCGCGGTCGGGGTACGGACCCATGTTGGCGGCGATGGTGCGGGCGTGGTGCAGCGCCATGTCCAGATCGTCGGCAGCGGTGTAGACCTGGGCGGCGTACTCGCGGAAGCACCCGACGCAGGCGAGCTTGCCGGTCCGGCGGCACACCTCCACCCCGTCCGTGATGCACTGGTGCATGCCCTCGGAGTTGTACCCCTCGAGCATGCCGGTCGCCTCCGCCAGGTTCTCGTACGCGCAGGCGGTCATCCACGCCTGCTCGGCCTCGTAGGCCTCCTGCGGGAAGTCGGGCTGGAGCAGGCGGGCACGCTCCTCGTCCTCCAGCAGAGCGATCAGCTCGACGGCGTTCGCGCGCGTGGTGCGCGGGTCGAGCAGGCTCTGGGCCAGGTCCATCTGGTGGAAGAGGGCGTTGATGTAGGGGATGGCGCGCTGCTCGGCCCTGCCGAGGCGCTTCAGCTCGCCGTAGACACGGTATGCCGAGAGGAACAGGGAGTCCTCCAGATACTTACCGGCCTTCTCGTGGAGGTCGCTGACGCGCTCGTCGAGGTCGTGTTCTGGCCTGTCGGTACTCATGGCGGTGATCGGGGGTTAGAGCCGTCGGACCAACCCGGAGCGCCAGCGATGGACCCTTGCAGCGCGGCGTCAGGGGTTCTTGCCCCACAGAACCTCGGCGACCCACTCCAGGTCTTCAACCTGCGATTTTTGCGCCGCCGGGGGCAGGCTCGCGCCGGCGGACACGAGGGCGCTGTGAACCAGCAGGCGCAGCACGCTGGCCAGCGGTGCGGTTGTCTTCTGCGACAGGGCGCGGCGGACCAGCCGATGGTTGCGGTTCAGCAATACCTCGTTCGTCGCTGGCGGGCCAGTCTGGAAGTGGGCGTCGATCATGCGCTGGAACCCGGTGGGGATCGTCCCTTGCTTCTTCAGCTCTTCAAAGGTGCGGTGCAGCTCGGCGCGCTCGTTCAGGAAGGCGAGCACCGGCTGTTCCCCGCGGAACGACGCGCACAGGATGCGGGCTCCGGTCGCCGAAAGGAACTCCTGCCACGCGGCCGGCGCGTCCTCCAGGTCGCGGACGCCGAGGATGGCGGCGAATCCGGCCGACCCGGGGCTGGCGGCGCGCAGGTCCGCCGCCGACCCCTGGTTGTTCGAGTCCGCGACCATCGCCGCCAGCAGCGACTCCTCGAAGCTGCGCAGGGCGTGGACGCACGGCACGTCCAGCCCGCCAAACAGGGCGTTGATCCACCGCTCCTGCCGGCGGTCCGTGTTGTACCACACGACCCGCTCGGCGTCCGCCTCGATCAGTGCGTCGGCCGGGCTCTGGTCGAGGATCTCGTCGAACGTCAGCGCCCCCTTCGACGTCGGCAGGCGGTACGTCCGCCGGAGCAGAGCCCGCAGCCGCGGCTCCTCCAGGGCGGCCCCCGCCAAAGTGTAGCGATGCCAGGCGATGATCGCCTCCAGCCGCTGCGGCTCGTCGGCCGCGAGCGCTTCGAGGTGCTCGAACAGGCGCTGCTCCAGCACCTCGCGGACGCGCAGAAAGGCGGCGTCGCGCACCAGATCCTCGCGGCTGGCGGTCGGCGCGCACCCGTTCAGCTCCAGCACGCCGCGGAGGAACGACGCCCACTGCGGCAGCAGACCCTGGATGCGCCGCGAGATGACCATGCGCCGCACCGTCACCGTCACCACCGGCTCGCCGGTGAACCCCGGCGTGCGCTGCGGCGTGACGTACAGCGCGCCGGCCACCGACACCGGCCGCTCCAGCCGCAGCGGGATCACGTCCAGCGGCGTCTCACTGAAATACCCCTCCAGCTCCAGCTCGACCGCCTCGCGGTCCGGCGTCGGGTCGAACCACGCGACGTTGATCACGTTCGCTCGCGCCTTGCCGCGGTTGACGAAGACCGGCACCGGCAGGAAGTCGGCGAACTCCTTGACGGCTGCCTCGATCGGCTCGGCCTGCTCGGCGAGCTTGTGGTATTCGGGCTTGAGGAACAGCGTGACGGTCGTGCCCGGGTCGGCCCGGTCGCACGGCGAGAGGAGGATCTCGGTGTTCGCCCCGGCCTCCCAGCGCACCCCCTCGGGGACGTCGAGACGGCGGCTCTCGACGATGACCCGGTCGGCCAGCATGAAGGCGCTGAACAGCCCGATGCCGAACTGGCCGATCAGGTCGGACCCGTCGCCCGCGCCTGCCGGGTCCGGCCGGCCGGCTCGGAGGAGGTCGGCGGACGCGGCGGCGTGCCCTTTTTTCAGCAGCCCCGTCACCCCCAGGCCCAGGGTGCTCAGGTATTTCTCGGCCTCCTCGACGCTCAGGCCAACGCCGTCGTCGTGGAACCGCAGAGAGTGGGCGGCCGCGTCCTGGTCGATGTCGATCCGGCCCTGGTAGGCGAGTTCCTTCCGGCGACGACGCTGGACCGCGTCGTGGGCGTTCTGGATCAGCTCCCGGATGGGTGTGTCGCTCCGGCTGTAGAGCGACGAGCCCATGATCTCGATGATACCGGCGATATCGACCTTGAATCCGAGCCGTCGCTGCCACGAACTCATTGCGGCTTTCCCTGTGGGCGGTGCGTTCCGTCCTGACCCTGACGAACCCCTCGGCCGTGTCCGCTGGATGCGGCCGGAAGGGTGAGCCCGGGGTGCCTTCCGAAGCGTCATCATCCTACTTGGGTGCCGGCGCCCGGGTCAAGGACGGACGGGCCGCGAAAAGAGTACGTCCGCGTTCCCCCACCTCTGTCTCGTGGGCCGGGGATTCTTGCTGGCAATTCGGCCGCGAGTGGCTCATCATCGGGGAGGGGCGTGAGAGCCGACGGAGATTCCAGCGATGGAACACAAGCTAACCACGATCGCCACCTTCAACACCCCGGCCGAGGCGGAGCTGACGAGGATCTTCCTTGAAGAAGGTGGGATCACGGCCTACCTGGCGGACGCCGAGACGGTCGGGATGAACTGGATGTTTGGGGTCGGTGTCGGCGGCGTCAAGTTGCAGGTCGCCGAGGCGGACGTCCGGCGCGCGACTGGCATCCTCGCCGGACGAAAGGCACGGGCTGCGGCGGGGGATGACTATGGGCTGAGGCCGCGCGTGGCCCGGGCCGCCGGTCGCGACGACGAGGAAGAGGAGGAGGACGAGCCCGGGTCGGCCGCTGACAGCGACGCCACCCGCGCCTGGCGCGCGGCGGTGATCGGGCTGCTCCTGCTGCCGCCGCTGCTGCACATCTACTCCGCGTTCCTGCTCCTCCAACTCCCGTGGGCGGAGGGCGCACTCAGCCCGGCCGGGAAGCGGAAGGCTCTCGCCGCCGCGGTCGTGGACGCGCTGGTTTTCGGGTTAATCATCCTGCTGATCTGCTCCCTGGCGGCGCCTCCGCTGGTCATGCCGAACCTGTGACAGCAACTGGCGGATACCACGGTAGGCGATCGAGGTTCGTATTGCCGCCGCTGAGGACCACGCCGACCCGCGCCAGCCCGGCGAGGCCGCGGAAGCGCTCCGACAGGACCGCAGCGAGCGGCACTGCGGCGCTCGGCTCGATGAGGAACTTGCTGCGCTCCCACGCCAGGCGCATGGCCCGCACGATTTCCTCCTCGCTGACGGTTACGATTGCCTCAACGTGCGCCTGGATGATCGGCCATGTCAGCGCGCCCAGGCTGGTCAGCAGGCCGTCGGCGATGGTGCGCGGCCCGGTCTGGGGGATCAGCCGTCCGGCCGCGAGCGATCGGGCGGCGTCGTCTGCTCCCGCCGGCTCCCCCGCGAAGACGCGCAGCGCCTTCCCGGCCACGCACACGCCCGAGAGCAGCCCGCCGCCGCCGACCGGCGTGACGACGGCGTCCAGGTCCGGCACCTGCTGGAGCAGCTCGAGTGCCACGGTGCCCTGGCCGGCGATCACGTCGGGGTGGTCGTAGGGATGGATCAGGGTGGCGCCGGTTTCGGCCTGGACGGCGGCGGCGGACGCCTCCCGGGCGGCCAGGGTCGGCTCGCACAGGACGACGCGCCCGCCGTACTCCTCGACGGCGGCGCGCTTCACCGGCTGGGCGGTGGACGGCATGACAATATGGGCGGGGATGCCGCGCAACCGGGCGGCAAGGGCGAGTGCCTGGGCGTGGTTGCCGGAACTGTGCGTCACCACCCCGCGCGCGGCGGCATCGGGGGCGAGCTTCAGCACAGCGTTGAGGGCGCCGCGGAACTTGAACGCGCCCGCCTTCTGGAAGTGTTCGCACTTGAAGAACAGCTGCCGGCCCGCCAGCCGGTCGAGGGTGGCGCAGGTCAGCACCGGCGTGAGGTGGGCGCGGCCGGCGATGCGCTCGGCGGCCTCCTGGACGTCTTGCGGTCCCGCGGCGAAACGGCTCATCGGTAGTTCTCCGGGTGAGAGGGCCACAAAGCCCACGGGGCGTCACCCGTGGGCTTTCAAAAGCAAGCTGCCCCTGCACTACGTGCCGCTCACTCCGCCATGGTCCGGGGGGAAGCGGCGCCGCAGCAGGAAATTGCCGATCCACGTCCCGAATACCCTGTCGAGGGCGAACAGCGGGCCGGCGAACCACGGCAGCAGGGTCTCGGCGCGCCGCTTGACGATCAGACGCACGACCCGGTCCACGCACTTTTCGACCGGCCAGACACGGAACGGCGGCTTCGGCGGCTCCGGCCACGGCTGGCCGTCCGGGCCGAGCACGTTCTCGCGCAGCGGAGTCGCGACGAACCCCGGCGACACCACCCCGACGTGTACCCCGTCGCGCTTCAACTCCAGCCGCAGTGCCTCGTACAGTCCCTGGATGGCAAACTTGCTCGCTCCGTAAAGTGCGTAGGATGGGATGCCACGCTTGCCGGTGAGGCTGCTCACCGCCACCAGCGACCCCTTGCGCCGCTTGACGTGCGGCAGGGCGAAGTAGGTCGCGTACAGAGTGCCGAAGAAGTTCACCCGCATCACGCGCTCCATCGCCTCCAGGCTCGACCCCTCGAAGTAGCAGCGCATCGACAGTCCGGCCGAGGCGAGCAGCACGTCCAGTCCGCCGAAGTGCGCCACCGTCGCCTCGACCGCCCGGCGGACCTGGTCGGCGTCGGTCACGTCGGTCGGGACCGCCAGCCCCTGGCCGCCCCGTTCGTCCATCGCCCGGACCACCGCGTCGAGCGCTTCCCGGTTGCGGGACGCGACGCAGACTCGGGTGCCGTGGCCGGCCAGGCGCAGGGCCGTCGCCCGGCCGATGCCGGACGAGCCGCCGGTGATGAGGACGACCTTGCCGTTCAGTGGGTGCATGAGGGATTCCAGGCTTATTGTGCCGTTTTTCGCCGCATTTCGCGACAACTTGTCTTTCAAATCGCTCGTCGAGCGTCTAGAATCCCCATTCTATGAACGATTTACCCCCGAACGACCCGCACGCTCTCCCGTTCAAGATTGCGCGCCTGGTCAAGGAGCGTGGCTGGAACCAGGAGGACTTTGCCCGGATCTCCCAGCTGAACCGCCAGACGGTCCACACGATCATGAACCCGGAGCGCGGGACGCGCAAGCTGCGCAACGCCACTGTCAGTGCCTGCGCCCGCGCGCTGGGCATTGCCGTCAACGATCTGCTCACGCTCCCGGTCGAACGGCTGATCGCGCGGCTGCACGGGCGGGTGGCGCCGGGCGCGGATGAGAGCCTGAAGTTGCTGTACGAGCGTACGACGCAGCCGGAGTTGCTCGCGTGGCTGGAGCGGAATCCCGAACGGGCCAGGCAGCTAACGCCTGTGGAGGTTGACGAGCTGCTGGGACTGCAGGGCAATGGCGGTCCGATGGCGGGGCTGGGCGTGGAACGCATCGTGGAAATGCTCGAGCGCAAACGGCGCCTGACGCAGCAGGTCCAGGCGATCGCCGGGACCGAGTACGTTGACCTTCTCGAACGACTCGTCGGGCTCATCTACGAGAAGATCCACCCGTATGGGGATCGGGCCGGCGGCGCGCGGTAACCGGAAGCGAACGAAAGCCGGCGGCCCGCGGAGTGGGCCGCCGGCTTTCGTTCGCCCACGTTGCCCTGTCAACGCATCGCCCGGGCGCGAGTAAGCCCCTCCGCTCGGGCCTGCGGGGGCGGGCGGGGACGGCGCCTGGTTCGCGGGGTGCAGGGAGACCCTGCCCTCAGCCGTCAAGGAACGCCCCAGTTCACCCGCCTATACCGCGCAGGTGCGTGAACGTTTGGAG
>JADLBT010000218.1 GCA_020847555.1 Gemmataceae bacterium | reverse complement strand
GCTGGTGGCAGCGCTGGTGGGCGCTTTGATCGGGGCCATGCAGGCCATGACTCGTATCGAGGCGGCCTCGTCCTCGGCGGCGGCCGGGGCACTCGAGGGAGCGGTGGTCGGTGCGATCGCGGGCGGGCTCCTCGGCCTGCTGATCTGGATCGTGTTCCCGTACAAGGGGCGCAACCCGCACGCGGTCCAACCCGAGTCCACCAAACCCGGCGAGCAGGGGCACAAGAATGCGAGCGCGTGAACCGCGGACGGCGTGCGGCGCTGTCGCCGCGGCTGCGTGCCGTTGACCACCCGTTTCGTCACGCTCTGTCGTTCGCCCTTGCGGTGGATGCGCGTCTTGTCCGGGCCGCCGGATCATGAATGAGAGCCCACGGGTCACGTCCCGAGGGCCAGGTTCCCAGCACTTCGCCCACGGGGCGCCACCCGTGGGCTTTCCAAAAAACCTTTGCCCTCCATCCCCGCCCTTGCGCCAGGAGTCCGGATAACCGTCAAGCGCCTCCTCCTCGGTCCAGTGGTGCCGGTTGGGCGGGGTGGGTAAAAGAGGGTTTGTTTGCCCGCACCGCACTCCGCATCGGGTATAATGAGCGTCACTGGTCGAGGGCCGATCGCCGCCCCCATCAACAACGTTCCCCGTGCGCCGGCGCCCGAAAGGAGGATGTCCTGATGCAACGGTTGCTGTGCCGCTGCCTCCTGCTCGCGGCCGTTGCCTTGCTCCTTCCGGCACCCGGGCAGGGTCAGGCACCCTCCTCCCCGAAAGCTACCAGGGGAGGGAAGGCGGCGCAGTCCGCCGGGCAGCCGGATGGATCCGCCAAACAGGACACCAGGAAGGGCACCCCGTTCGATCAGGTCAAGCTGCCTCCCGGGACCACCCTCGCGATTTACGACGACCTGAAGGAGGCTCTCAAGCTCGCGCCGCGCCTCTTCGTCCTCACCCCCGACGAGTACCAGGCGCTTGTCAACCGGATCGGCCAACTCGAACGCCAACTTCGGACGGAGCGGAAGGTGCCCGCCGCGTGTCGGCTGCGCGCCCATGTCGAGGGCGACTTCGTGCGCATCCAGGCCGACCTCGATTTGCTGATCGCGGAGCCCCGCACCCAGGTGTTCCTCGGCTGCCGCGGAGCCCAGGTGAGCGACGCCCGGCTGCGCCCCGCGGACGGCGAGGGCGACGGCCTGACGCCGTTGCTGGATCATGGGACCGCCGGCTACTCGATCCTCCTGCCCACGCCCGGCGACTACCGTCTGACCCTGAACCTGCGGCTGCCGGTCGCGTTCGCCGCCAGCGTCGCCTCGCGCGGCGCCGATCGGAGCTTTGAGATGGGCCTGCCCGGGGCCGCCGTCACCGTCTTGACGCTCGACCTGCCGCACGCCGTCAAGGAACTGCGCCTGAACCGGGTGTCGGCCGAGAAGCCCAAGGGGGAAGCCACCGTCGAGCGGCCGCGGCAGAAGCAGGCGAAGCAGAAACGCTGGGAGGACGTTCCGCTCGGGCCGGCGACCGCGCTGATCGTCTCCTGGCAGGAACCGATCGCCCTGCCGGACAACGGCCCGCTGCTGACCGCCAGGGGACACATCACGGTCCGGCTGGAGGAGCAGCACGTGCTGACGACGGCCGACCTGACTCTGCTGGATCTGCGCGGCCGCGCCCAGGAGTGGCGGCTGTGGCTCCCCCCGCAGGTGAAGGATCGGGACGATATCAAGGTCGCCGCTCCGGAGGGGTTGGCGCACACCATCCAGCCTCTGGGTAACCAGATGTACCTCCTCAAGCTCCAGGAACCGGCCCCCGACGGCGTCCGGGTGACCGTAACGGTTCAGCACAAGCGGTCCCTCGGCCGGCTCCCGGTCGGCCCGTTCGTGGTTCTGGATGCGTTCCGCCAGGAGGGGACGATCGAGGTGCGAGCCAGACCGGCGGCGCTGCGCGGCGTCGGGTTCCAGCTCACCCCGTTCGGCGACACCGTCCTGGCCGAACCGCCCCGCGACCCGGTCCCCCCCAACAACCATCTGGTGGTCGGGTTCTTCCGCTACTGGACCATGACCGTCCCGCCCAAGCTGATCAGCTCGAAGATGGGGCAGATACCCGCGCCGGGGGCCGCCCCGGTGGAGATCGAGCTACGCGCTGCCAGGGGCCAGGTCGCGACCCGGGTCGAACATCGGCTGCGCCTGAGGCGCGGCGAGGAGGCGCTGAAGGTCCACGTCGAGACGCGCATCCACGCGCAGCCGCTGGGCGAGGCAGTGGATTTCCTCGACGTCCAGCTGCCGCCCCCGCGCCTGGAGGCGCTCGCCCTGCTGGGCGGGGTCGGGGTCGGTCCGACCGGGTTCCCGGCCACGCTGCCGTTCCCGGCCGCCGTCTCGTGGCCCGGCCTGGCGCTCGGCGCCCGGACGCCGCGAGAGCAGGAGTGGCAGACGGGCGGGGCGGAGGGGCAGAACCAGCGCCGCGTCCGCGTCAAGCTGCCGTTCTCCAAGGAGTCCACCGTCGTTCTGACCGGGACGTACACCCTCCCACCCTACCTTGAGCGCATCCGCCTCGATCTCCCGCGCCCGCTCGCGATCAAGGACGCGGGCGCCCGGGTGGAGCTGGAGACGGACGAGTCCCTGGAGTTGTTGCTCGCCGGCCCCGGGCCGATCCTGCCTGTCCCGAACCGGCACCAGTACGAGTACAAGGCCGAAACGACCCCCGCGTTCGTCGATCTCGCCTGGCGGCCGTACCGCCCGGAGCGGACGGCGAACATCGTGGCCGACGTCACGTTCCACGCGCGCGACGCCCATGTCCTCCAGCAGCTGACGCTGCCGCCCGACCTGCGGGTTGGCGGTCAGGGCAAGATCCCCTACGTCGAGGTGCGCGTCCCGCCCGCCGTGAGGGGGCTCAAGGTCGGGGGGGAGTCGGTCACGCCCGACCCGCGCACGGGGCTAGCTGTGATCGTGCTGCCAGCGGGCGCTGCCTCGGACGGAGCACTGGTTCTGGAATACGGTTTCCCGCTACCCCGGCGCCAGTCCGCCGGTGGCAAGCGCGAGGACCGGGACACCTCCTTCGAGGTGCCCCTCGTGTGGCCGGCGCAGGCGACCCAGGCTCGCACCAAGGTGCGGCTGTGGACCGCTCCGGGGACGCTGGCCGTGCTCGCCGACGACGGGCCGGCGGAACTCATCTGGAAGGACCGCGGGACCGAGGTCGTGCCCGACAGGGGGTTGCCGGCGCGCGTCCTCCTCGCCGACGGGCTGAATCTGCCGCTGCGGGTCCAGCTGGATTCGGCCACCCCGTCCCTGGCCGGGGCGGTGGTCGAGCGGGCTCTCATCCAGGCGGTCGTGGACGAGGAGGGGACGGAGTACTACCGCGTGCGCTTCCTCCTCACCCGGCTTAACGCTCCCGCTCTGGAGATCCAGCTGCCGGCGGCCATTCCGTCAGATGCTCTGACCGTCCGCCTCGACGGCCTGGCAGTCGCCCACGACCAGCGGGGCAGGGACGGTCGAGTCGCGTACATCCCCATCCCCCCGGCCGTCCTCGCCAAACCGGCTGTCCTGGAGCTGGCCTACCAGCTGACGCGCAACCAGGCCGAAACCGAGGGCCTGTGGCAAACGGTACTCCACCCGCCGGAACTGCTCGGCGACGTCTTCCTCGGCCGGGTGCGCTGGCAGGTCACGATGCCGTCCGGCTGGGTTCCGGTGGTGCTCGGGGCAGACGTGCAGGTCGAACAGGAGTGGGGCTGGCAGGGGTGGCTGTTTGCCCCCGGGCCGGTCACCACTCCTGCCGAACTGGAGCGGTGGCTGAGCGGGCAGGCCGCCACCGACAGGGCCGTGCCGGTCAGTCTCGTCTGCTCGCGCGGCGTGCTGGCGCCGTTGCGCGTCCTGCGTCCGCCGCAGCAGGCGTGGTTCCTGGTCTGCTCCGGCGCCCTGCTCGTCGTCGGGCTGGCGCTGTACTTCGCGCCGCTGTCGCACTACTCGTTCTGGGTCGTCCTGGTTCTGCTGGGTGCGGGTGTGGAGACCGCCGGCGCCCTGTGGCCGTCCGTCACCCCGGCGGTCCTTTCCGGCCTGCTACCCGGCGCCGCCGTACTGGTGCTGCTCATCGGGTTCCAGTGGATGCTGCAGCAGCGCTATCACCGCCAGGTTGTCTTCATGCCCGGGTTCAAGCGCCTCAAGCCCGGTTCGTCGCTGGTGCGCACCCAGTCGCGCCCGCGCGAGCCGTCCACGGTGGACGCCCCCGCTCCGTCGGGGCAAGGCTCGGCGTCCGGCTCGGGGCGGTAGGGGTGGCAGGTTGCGGCTCAAAGCGATGACTGCGGGATCCTGCGATGGCACCGACACGAAGCGCGGTCACTCCTCCCCGTCATGCGGCGGTTCACCGCCCTGGGTACGGACCCGGCGCCGTCGTCACCGCCGTCGCCGTGGCCACCCTGCTGCCGCTACTCCCGGCGGCCGCCGACCCGCCCGTACCGCCCGACCCGATCCCGCTGCGGCGCGTGATCGTCCCACCGAGCCGCGTCCCGGCCGAACTGAAACGGGCCAGGCTGGGAACCCTCACCCGCATGCCGAGGAACGAGTTCGAGGCACTGGTTAGCCGGGCCGCCCGCGCCGCCTCCCAGGCGAACGTCCCGCCCCGCCTCACCCGCGCCGCCTACACCGCCCGGCTGGAGGGCAACGCCCTGGTCGGCGGGGGCGACTGGACGGTGGTGAACACTGGCAAGGCCCAGGCGGTGCTCGCCCTGCCGGACTTCAACCTCGCCGTCCGCCGGGTCACCACCGACAGCCCGGCCGCCCCGGCGGTGCTCGGCGACCTCGACGGCAAGGGTCTCGGCCTGCTCGTGCCGCGGGCCGGGAAGCAGTCGGTCTTCTTCGACTGGTCGTTGCGCGGCGGGACGGTGAGCGGCGACCTCACATTCGACCTGCAGGTGCCGGCGTGCCCGGTGGCGTCGCTCGAGCTGACGCTGCCGGCCGACCACACGGCGACGACCGCGCGCGGGACCGCCCTGCTGTCCGGCCCGCACGATGCCGGCGACCCGCGTCTGCGCCTGTGGCGGCTCCAGTTCGCCGGCCGGTCGCGTGTCGATCTCACCGTTCGCCGGCCCGAAGGGGACGGCCGGGCCGGGCCGCTCGTGCTGGCCCAGCTCGAGGCTACCCAGCAGCTCACGCCTCAGCACGTCGCGGCCCGCTACGATTTCCAGCTGGAGGTGTTGCACCAGGGGGGGCGCGAGCTGACCTTCGACCACGACCCGGCCCTGCAGCCCTACGATGTGACGGTCAGCCGGGCCGAACTCCAGGGGTGGGAGCCGGGTCCGGGGTCGGCGCTGACCGTCCGCCTGCGCGAGGCGCATCAGGGGTCGGGCCAGCCGCTGCGCGTCTCGGTCCTCTGTCTGGCCCCGCTCCTCAAGAGCCGCAACAGCCGCGCGTGGGGCAGCCCCGGCATGCGGCTGCGCGGGGCCGCCCAGCGGGAGAACCTCATCCTGCAGATCCACCCCGACGTCCGGATGGATGACTTCCGCCCTGGCACCTTCCGGCTGACCCGCACCGGCAGCGCAGCCGACGGATCGCAGATCCTGACCCTCGCCGACGGCGGCCGCCCCACCGGCCCGATTCGGCCCGTCGCCCAGGTGCGCACCCAGGGGATCGATTTCCACGTCAGCCAGCGAACACTGTGGCACGTCGGCCCGCGCGGCTCGACCTTGACCGCGGAGTTGGCCTGTGAGGTCACGCGCGGCACTCTGTTCAAGCTTCCCTTGCGGATCACTCCCGAGTGGACCGTCGAGGAGATCCGCGTCCAGCCGGAAGCCCTGCAGGGGACATGGGGGACCGTGCCGGTCAAGGGCGCCCAGCTGGTGGTTGCGGACCTGGCGAAGCCGCTTCCCGCCCGGTCGAAGGCGACGCTCACCGTCCGCCTGCGCTCCGCCCGGACCAGAACCACGCCCCCGACAGGCCTGGCCCTCGGCTTCCCCGACGTCGAGCCAGTGGGCGCGAGCCTGCGCGAGGGCGTGCTGGGCCTGGACGTCGATCCCATGTACCAGGCGACGGTTCTGCAGACGTCCCACCCGAACGCCGCCGCGGAGGACGAGGCGGCCTGGGGCGGGGCGCCACCCGCCTACGCCTACACCTACCGCGGCAAGCCGGTCGCCGGCCGACTGCGTATCGTCCCCCGGCGGCCGCGCTTCCAGGTGCGCTCGACGACCGATGTGCTGGTGGCCGCCGGGCGCGCGAACCTGAGCGCGCGTCTGGACCTTGAGCCGGTGGTCGGCAGTCTGGAGGCGGTGATCGTCTACCTGTCCGCCCCGGCCGGTGTGGCGCCAGCGGGCCACCCCGCGCCGGCCGGCGCCTGGAAGTGGGCCGCCGAGGGGGAGCCCGGACTGATCCGAAACGTGGAACGGGCGCCTGTTCTGGAGGCGGGTCCGTTCCTGCTTGCGCTCGGGGCCGGCGACGGTCTCCGCGCCGCCCTTGCCCTGGGGGCGCGACCGCCGGGCGAATGCTGGCGCGTGCTCTTCGCCCGGCCGCTGGCGGGGCGCACCACGGTCACGCTCCAGGCGCCCCTGACGCAGCCGTGGAACTTCGCGGGCGCCCAGCCGCTCCCCGAGCAGCGGTGGGAGGTTCCAGTGCCGGTGGCCCTCGGCGCCGATCGGTCGGAGGGCGAGGTGATCCTGCACCTGCTCGGCGCGGAACTCATCCGGACGCGCGGCGAGGCGGTGCAGCAGACGGCGTCGGAGGGATCGGCTCGGAGGAAGGGACAGGCGGCCCGTCCAGAGTCGTGGCGCACTTACCGCCACGGCTCGGCCCTCTTTCCCGGCCAGCTGCCCGCGCTGACGGTGGTCACGCGCACGCGGAAAGACGTCGGGCCGGTGCCGCTGGAGGTGTGCGACGCCTGCACCCTGACCACCGCCGTCGAGCCGCAGGGGCGGCTGCTGCATCACCTCCGCTTCCGGGTTTGGAGCTGGGGCGACAAGCGCGGCCTGCCGGTGTACCTGCCCGCGGGAGCCCAGATCCTGGAAGCACGCGCGGACGGGCAGTGGCTGAGCCGCGTCGAGCTGCAGGACGGGCCGGAGGGAGTGCGGGCGGAGTTGCCGGTGCCGGTCGGGCCGGAGCCGCACCACTTCGAGGTGGTCTACGCGACGGCCAGCGGCTGGGCGTGGTGGTCGCCGTGGGCGGCCCTGCATGCGCCGGCCCCGCGGTTGCCCGTGCCGCCCGCCGCATTCCGCCGCACCTGGCGCCTGCCGCCGGGTGTTCGGCCGCTGGGGGCGTCGGTGCAGCGGCTACCGGATCCGTTCGGGCCGGGGAACCGGCAGCCCTGGTGGGACGGTGCCCAGCAGGCGTGGCAGGTCGGGCAGGCGTGGCTGGGGGCCATCGGTCCGGCGTTCGATCCCGACGGGTGGGCCGACGTCCAGCGCCAGCAGCTGGCCGAGGCCGAA
The DNA here is from genome assembly GCA_020847555.1 of Gemmataceae bacterium. The sequence continues at coordinate 17,389 of JADLBT010000218.1, read as the reverse complement.
TTCGCCCTCCGCCGGCAGCACCCGCGCGGCGCCCCCTGGACGCTGGCGGAGGCGGCCGGGCGGCTGGCGACCGTCCACCTGAAGCAGCGCGGTGCCCTGGTGATCGACGGGACGGCGCTGCGGGAAGCGGGCGTCGGCCCGGCGACCAGCTTCTCTCCGGGGCCGCCGACCGTGGACAGTACGCCGTCCTTCTTCGACCGGCTCGGTCTGGCGTACCTGCCCTGCCGCCCGGCCGCGATCCTGACCACCCGCCGGCAGCTCGAAGCCTGGCGGGCGGCCAGCGGCGCCCCTGTGCTCGGGTCGGACACGCTGGAGCAGGCCGTCAGGGACGCGGTGACATACGGGCGCGACCCCTCCGGCCGATTTCAGTCGGCGGGGTACTGGACGAGCCGTCGCGAGGAACCCTCCACCCCGAGCCAGGATGGGACTGCCGCGACCGATGGCGCGCTCGACCCGTTCGACGCCGCGTGGACGGAGTGGGAAGCGACAACGAGTGGGGCGGGCGGGGAGCTGCGCGTCGTGCGTGCGAGCGGCGTCCGGGCGCTGGGCGTGGCGCTGGCCGGCCTGTTCTGCCTGCTCGCCTGGCGCGGCCGGGCGGTGCTGTCGGGGCGCTGGCAGTTCCGCCTGCTCGCGCTGTGGCTCGCCGCTGCCCTGCTGGGGCTGTTCTGGCTCCCGTCGGCCCTGCGCCCGATCGTTTGGTGGCCGGCCCTGGCGGGGTGCGGGGTCGCCCTGGTCTGGTATCTCCGCGCCGCGTTTCGCCCCCCCGTTGCCGAGAAGGCGCAGCGGACCGGCAGCACGCACAAGCTGCACGGCCCGGCGTCGGCCGTGGGCGCGCTGGTGCTGGCGTGGGCCGCGGCGCCGGGCGCCCAGACCCCCGCTCAGCCCGGAGCGCAGGGACCGTTCCCGGTGCTCATCCTCGGGACCGCGGACGACCCGCCGGAGCGGCAGCAGGTGCTGGTTTCGCCGGAACTGATCAAGAAGCTCGAGGATCTGGCGCGCCCGCCCCAGCCGGTTCGGGCGGCGGTGCTGCTCGGCGCCGCGTACCACGCGAAGGTGACCGGCGACCGGGCCGAGGTGACCGCCGAGTTCGAGGTCTGCTGCCCGGACGAGGCGGCGACGATCGCGCTGCCGCTGGCCGGCGTCGAGCTGAAGGACGGGACGCTGTGGGCGGGCGCGCGCGCGGTCCCGGTCGCGCTGCCCCAGGGCGGTTACGCGGTCCCGGTCCGGCTCACCGGGGCGACGGCCGTGAACACCCTGCATGTGGTGTTCAGCGCCCGGGTCCAGTCCGCCGGCGACGGGCGCGAGCTGCGCTTCACCGTCCCGCGGCTGGCGCGGAGCCGGCTGGTGCTGACCTTGCCGCCCGGCTCGGCTGCGAGCCCGGCGGTGACGGCCTTCGGCGCCCAGGTCGTGCGCGCCGCCGGGGACGAGGTGCGGCTGGAGGCCGACCTGGGGCGGGAAAGCTCCCTCCTCGCACGCTGGCGGGTCCAGCCGCGCTCGCCGCGCCCGCTGGCGCTGGAAGTACGCGAAACCTACCTCTGGGATCTCCGGCCGCCGTTCGGCGCCGTCACGGCCGTGTTCCGGTACACGGTCACCGGCGGGCCGGCGTCGCTCTTTGCCGTCTCCCTGCCGGAGGGGACCGAGGTGCGAACCGTGGACGTGGGCCAGGTCGGCCCGGCGCCCGACGGGGTCGCGCCCGCGCGGCTGAAGGAGTGGCACGTCCAGGGGAAGGGGGCCAAGCGGCAGCTGCGGCTCGAGCTGCTCCGACCGGCGGGCGGCGAGGTGCAGGTGACGCTCGGCCTGGTTCCGCGGATCGGGGCCGTGCCGGGGACGCACCGGCTGCAACTGCCGGTGGCCCTGGGCGCCAGACCGCTGGAGGGCGCGCTGGCCTACACCGTCGGCGGACTGGAGTCGTCGGCGCGCGCTCCCGACCTGGCGGTGAAGGAGGTCAACCCGGAGGCGTTCCTGCGGAGCTGGCAGCGCCTCGGCATGCGCGAGGCGGCCCGGCCCACGCGGGCGTACAGTTTCCGGCGCAAGGCGGGAGCGGCGTGGCTCGAACTCGTACTCCAGGCGCCGCGCGTCCAGGCGGACCAGACGGTCGTCTGGCGCGTCCAGCCGCTGCACGCGGACTTCCGCGCCGAGGTGAAGGCGACATCCGGGAAGGACGGCCTGATGCTGCTCGACTGGGAGGCGCAGGCGCCGATCGTGGTCGCGCGGGTGGCCGGCCTGGGCGGGACGCGGGTTCGCCACTGGTCCCGGTCCGACACGCGCCTGCAGGTCTGGCTGGAGGAGCCGGCGGCGCGAGCGGAGATCCGCATTGACGGGTGGGCGGCGCACCCCTCGGCTGCGCAGGACGGCGCGAAGGTCTTCGCGCTGCCGTGCCTGCGTCTGCTGTCGGCGGCCCTATCGGTTAACCGGGTGCGGGTGTCGTCGTCGCCCGACCTGGTACTCGAGCCGGACCGGCAAGCGCCCTTCCAGGGTCTCCAGCGGTTGCCGGTCCAGGACGTGGGGCTGACCTACGAGGCGACTCAGCCGACCTACCGGGCCGCCTTCCGGCTCCGCCCGAGCCCCGTTCGCCCACAGGCCCGGACGCTCGCGGTCGGCGAGGTGCGCGACGGCACGTTCGTCTTCACCGGGCACGTCGAATTCCGGGTCGCGTACGGCGAGTTGCGGACGGCGGCGGTCCGTTTGTGCAACTGGGAGGGCGGGGAGGTCCAGCTCGAGGCGGCTGGAGCGATGCAGGTGCGCGAGCAGCGCGGGCCGCACGGGGAGCGGTCGTGGACGCTCACCCTGCCGCCGGGGGTGACGCGCCGGTTCGCCGCTCGGGTGACCGGGACGATGCCGCTGCGGGCTGGGGCGCGGCCGGTCCTGCCGGAGCTGACGGCCCCCGGGGCGGACGGAGAAGACCGCTGGGTCGCGCTCGTCGGCCCGGGGGCGAAGGCGGAGGGGCCGCGCGGGCTGACGGCGGTCAAGAATGTTGCGGGAGAGCTAGCCGCCTGGCGGGCGACGGCCGAGCGCGTCCGGCGTGAGGGAACGGCGTGGCGGGTGACCGGCGCGGACTGGTCCCTGCCCATCACGACCCGATCGGCAGTCGTCCCGCCGCCGGTGCAGGTGCTCCACGTCGAGCGCCAGGCAGCGGTGACAGACCTGCGGCGCTGGCTGCACCAGGCGACGTACTGGCTGTACGCCGGCAAGGGCGCCGAACTGCAGGTCGCGCTGCCGAAGGGGGCGCGCGTCCTGGCGGCGGCGCTCGACGGCACGGCGCTGGCCCCGCGCCGGCCCGAACCGGACCGCCTCGCGCTGGCGCTGCCGGCGGCCGAGGGACCGCGCGTGCTGCGGCTGCGCTGGGTGTTCGACGAGGGGGCCGAGACGCTGGCCGACCCGAACCTGGCGGTGCCGCACTTGCAGGATCTGCCCGACGCCCCGGTGGTGTGGACAGTGGATGTGCCGGCCGGGTATCACCTCGTGCGGCGCCCGGACCTCGCGGGCCAGCCCCGGGCCGCCGGCCCCGCGGCGTCCGCGCTGGGAAAGGCGCAGGCCCGATACCGCCTCAGCGCGCTGCTCGCGGAGCGCCTGCGCGCCGAGCCGTCAGACGCCGTGCGCGACCAGTTCGCCGATGCCCAGCGACTCTTTTACCGCCACTGTCGCGACAGTGAGGGACTGACGGCCGCCCCGGGCCAGCCGAAGGGCGGCCCCGCGGGGCAATCTGCGGAAGAGTGGTTGCGCTCGTTGCGCGACCAGAACCGGCGTCTGACGGGCGCCGGCGTGGAGCGCGTACGGGCCACGGCCGAGAAGAACCCGGCCCCGGACGGGGAGCCGGTGCCGCCGCTGTTCGTGCTGCCGGAACGCGGCGTGCCGGTGCGCTGGTACGCGGACGGACCGGCTCGCCCGCCGCGGCCCCAGCTGACGGCCGTCAGGACCGAGCAGTGGCGCGAGGCGGTGTCGTGGTCCGAATTGCTGGCGATCGCGCTCGGGGGGGCGTGGGTGCTGTCGTACCTGCCGCGTGTGGTGCGATTCTTGCGGCGTCTGCTGCCGGAACAGCTGGTACTCCTCGGCTGGTTGGGGACGCAGACCCTGGGCGTCAGCCCGCTGGGCATACTGCTGATGGCCGCGGGGGTGTGCGCGCGGGCCGTCCTGGTCGGTGTCTGGGTGCGGCGGCTCCTGTACCGACCCCCTCCAGCTGAAGGGTCCACGGCTAACCCCCCGCAGCCGGCGTGAGCCGGCGCTGCCGCGGAGGAGATTCAAAGCCCACGGATTGTATCGCCGTGCGGAGTTCCCGGAGCAGCTGCGGGACGCGCGTCCGGGGCTCGTACACTTCGCCGCCCCGCGGCAGGGTTTCGATCGGCAGGTAGCCGCGGTAGCCCGCCTCCCGGGCGATGCGCACGACCTGCTTCAGGTCGGTCCTGACCTTGCCCTTGCCCGGCTGGTACTCCTTGATCTGCCAGTTGACGGCGTACGGCACCACCGCCGCGATGTCCCGGTACGGGTCTGGCGTCTGGAAGGCGCCTGTATCGACGACCACGCCGAACCACGCCGAGTCCACCCGCTTGACGATCTTGACCACCTGCTCGCCCGTCTTGAGGAAGTCGTCGTGGTTCTGGATGCCGATGAGGACGCCGTGCTTCTGGCCGTGCGCGACACACGCCCTGAGATCCGCCACGAGCCATTCCGCGACCTCCTCCCAGGAATGCCCCTGCGGCGCCGCCCCGGCGAAGACTCGCAGCACCGGCGCGCCCAGGCGTGCGGCGACCTCGACCCAGTCCTTGACGTGCTGCACGTCCGCCGCGCGCTTCGCCCGATCCGGCGAGGCGAAGTGCGTCCGCACGCCGGTCCCGCTGATGTCCAGCCCCAGCACGAAGGCGCGGCGCTTGAAGGCGTTCAGGTACGCCGCGTCGGGCACCTTCGGGTAGCCGGGGAAGTAGTAGCCGGTCGGGTCGATGGCGTCGAAGTTGTGCTCGGCGCAGAAGTCGAGCAGGTCGAACAACGTCATGCCCTTGCCCTGCCCCTTGAGACCTTCGCTGAGAGCCTTGTTGAAGGAGTAGGCATTCAGGCTGACCTTGAGCCGCGGGCCGCTGGTCCGTTCGATCGGTTTCTGGGCAAGGGTCAGGCGAGACGGGGCCGGAGCCGCCGGCTCCCTTGCGGGCGGCTGGTGAGCGAACACCGCAGCGAGGGAGGAACTGACCAGGACCGCGAGAGAGAGGGTGCCCTTCAAGGTACGACCTCCGATCGGGTTGGATCCGCGTGCTGGCGCTCGCGGCTGGTAACCGCGTCAGTCGCAATCACTACCCACCCGTCACCCACGCCGAGTCCGCAGGCTGGTAGCTGACAAGTTCCTCCGGCCGGAACCATAGCGCGATCTCCGCGGCTGCGTTCTCGGGGCTGTCGCTGCCGTGGACGAGGTTGTTCTGCACGCTGATCGCGAAATCCCCGCGGATCGTCCCGGGCGGGGTCTTTCGGCCGTCCGTCGCCCCCATCAGGTTGCGCGCGACCGTTACCGCCTCGGGGCCTTCCCACACCATCGCGATGGTCGGCCCGGCGAGAATGAATTGCAGCAGCGAGTCGTAGAACGGTTTGCCCTTGTGGACGGCGTAGTGTTTCTCCGCCAGCTCGCGGGTCGCCTGCACCAGTTTCAGTCCCGCCAGCCGCAGCCCCTTTTGCTCGAAGCGCTGAGTGACGGCGCCGACCAGGCGGCGCTGAATGCAGTCCGGTTTGAGGAGGATCAGCGTGCGCTGCATGGGTTGTCCTCGGCCATGAGTCAGCATCTTCCGGTGGGCGAGCCGTCTCGCCCTGGACATTCTAGGAAGTGCGGCAGAGGTGGTCGCGCAGCTTGCGAACGGCCTTGTACTTCTCGTCGCTGACGCGCTCCGGCGGGAGCTGCATTTCCTCGGCGATCTCGTGTACCTGCCAGCCCTCGAAGCTCAGCTGCAGGATGCGCTGCTGGCGGGCGGTCAGCAGCTCGGTCGCGGCCACACGCACTACCTCACGCTGGTCGGCGCGGGCACGCTCGTGGCCGTCGCGGTGGTCCGCTACAACGCCGGCGAGCGGGTGCGTCCGTTTCAGGCTGCGCTGGGTGCGTTTCTTGACGGCGTCGATGGCCCGGAGGAGTTCTTGCCGATCCTCGCCCTCGGTCTGGAGGAGGGCGACCCAGCGCTCGGCGGGAATCGTTTGCAGTAGTCGGCTGAGAACCTCCTGGGTGCAGTCGCCCCAGCAGTCGGCAGGCAGGTGGGCGTTGCGCCAGCAGGTGGTGCAGTAGCGGCTCAGATCGGTGACTGCCCGGAGGGTCGTTTCGGGAGCCTGAGCCGCCACCGTTGGCGACGCGCTCAGCGTCGATAACGCCGTCCCTAATAACATTGCGACGACGTAAGGCCGCCGGGTGCGCGCCCGAGGCTGGTCGGCAGGGGCAGGCGGGTGGGCAGGGTCATTCGGGGTCTTCATCAGCGCACGATCCTCCAACCAGAGACAGGGTCACCCTCACCCCATTATAAGGACGGTCGGCCGGATCCATCTCGCCGCTGCGGTCGAAAAAATTTCCCCGGCCGGGGGAGGACACTCGCGGGATGCGACGTGCGCCGGTATAACAGAGGACACCACGAAGGTCAGGCCGGAATACCGGACCCGCCGGCCGACCTCTCACCAAGGAGTTGACCCGATGCGCTTCGTCTCCCGCCGCGATTTCCTCGGTGCCGCCGGGGCCGCCGCTGCCGCCGGCGCCCTCGCTCCGGCTGCCACCGCCGCCCAGAACGGCCGACCGGCCCTGAATTACCGACTCGGCATCGTCACCTACAACATCGCCGCGGCGTGGGACGTGCCGACGATCCTGCGCGTCTGCCGGTCGGTCGGGCTGGCGGCGGTCGAGCTGCGCACCACCCACAAGCACGGGGTCGAGCCGACCCTGAGCCCGGCCCAGCGGAAGGAAGTACGGCAGCGCTTCGCCGATGCCGGCGTGACCATCTGGGGGAGCGGCACGGCCTGCGAGTTCCATTCGCCCGACCAGGCCGTTGTGCGCCGCAACATCGATACGTGCCGCGAGTTCGTCCGACTGGTGGCCGACCTGGGCGGGCGCGGCGTCAAGGTGCGGCCGAACGGACTGCCCAATGGTGTGCCGGTCGCGCGGACGCTGGAGCAGATCGGCCGCGCGCTGGTGCCGTGTGGGAAGGCGGCGCGCGACGCCGGGGTGGAAATTTGGGTCGAGGTCCACGGCCGCGGCACCACCCAGCCGGCGCACATGCGCACCATCATGGAGGCGTGCAACCAGCCAAGCGTCGGCGTCACCTGGAACTCGAACCCGGAGGACGTCGCCAACGGGTCGGTGTCCACGTCGTTCAAACTGCTGCGCCCGTGGATCAAGTCGGTCCACATCAACGAGCTGCACAGCGGGTATCCGTACCGCGAGCTATTCCGGCTGCTGCGCGAAACCGGCTACGATCGCTTCACCCTGGCGGAGATTCCGGGGACGGCGGACGTGGCGTCGGGCGAGCGGCTGATGCGCTACTACAAGGCGCTGTGGACCGAACTGACACGCGCGTGAGCCTCTGTAAAGCCCACGGGCGACGGCCCGTGGGCTTTGAAGGATCCTTCTGTACTCTCCGTCTGGCTCTGTATCATGGCCGGCCCTTGCGCTTCTGGAACGGGTCGCTCTGCACGATCGCCAGTACCAGGCTGGAGAAGCGGTTGCCGTCGCGGGCCATGTGAGTGCAGATGTCGTCCAGGGCGCACTTATCGTAAACCTCCAGCCCGCGCCCGAGGGCGTAGGTCAGCATCTTGTCCGCGAGACAGCGCCGGAACTCCCCCTCCCGTTGCTTGAGGACCGCGACCAGCTCGCGCGGACCCTTGAACGACTGCCCGCCCGGCAGGGTGCCCGAGGCGTCGATCGCGAAAGCGCCCTCGCGTGTCCGCCAGGCGCCGATGGCGTCGAAGTTCTCGAATCCGAATCCGAGCGGGTCCATGCGCTGGTGGCACGACGCGCAGAGCGGGTTGACTCGGTGCTGCTCCATGCGCTGGCGCAGGCTCCCCTTTAGCTCGCCCTGCTGCTCCAGTTCCGGAACCTCCGGCGGCGGGGGCGGCGGCGGGGTGTTGAGGATGTTTTCGAGGATCCACTTGCCGCGCTTGACCGGCGAGGTGCGATTCGGGTTCGACGTCACCGTCAGAATGCTCGCCTGGGTCAGGACGCCGCGCCGCTCCGTGCTCTTCAGCGACACGCGCCGGAACTCCTCCCCCTTGACGTCCGGCAGGCCGTAGTGCTTCGCCAGCCGCTCATTGACGAACGTGAAGTCGGCGTCGAGGAAGTCGAGGACGCTCCGGTCCTCCTTGACGATCGCCTCGAAGAACAACTCGGTCTCGCGGATCATCGCCAGCCGCAGCTTCTCGTCGAACGTGCGGAACGTGCCGGCGTCGGGCACGATCGCCTTCGTCTTGAGGTTGCGGATTTGCAGCCACTGGCCGGCGAAGTTCTCCGTCAGAGCCCGGGCCTTCGGGTCGCGCAGCATGCGCCGCGTCTGCTTCTCCAGCGTGTCCCCCTTGCGCAGCTCTCCTCTGTCGGCCAGGGCGAACAGCTCGCCGTCGGGCATGCTGCTCCACAGGAAGTACGACAGCCGGGTGGCGAGTTCGTGCTCCGCGAGCGGGAACGCGGTCACCCCGCCCTTGATCCGTGGCGTGCGTTCGACCCGGAACAGGAAGTGCGGAGAAACAAGCACCGCCTGGACCGCGAGCTGCACGCCGCGCTCCGTGCTGTCCCCGTTGCTGACCGCGAGGGTGACGAACCGGGCCAGACGGTTGACCTCGTCCTCCGTCACCGGCCGCCGGTAGGCGCGGCGGGCGAAGTGCTGCAGGATTTCCCGCACCGCCCCGAACCGGCCCTTGCCCTTGCCGAACAGCGGACGGATCATGATGCGCTTGCGCGTCTCGGGATCCTTGAACGCCCGCTCGGCGATCTGCTCGGCGGCCGCGAGGTACTTCTCCAGCAGCAGCGGCGACAGGGTGAGGACGTCGCCGATGTTGTCGAACCCGTAGCCGACGTCGTCGGCCGGGAAGTCGTCGGCCGGCTTGAAGTCGAGGCCGACGAGGTCGCGGATCGTATTCTTGTACTCGGTCCGGTTGAGGCGGCGGATCGTCACCCGGCCGGGATCGCGGACCTTCGTGCAATCGACCACCGCCGTCTCCGTCTCGATCCACTTCAGGATGCGCTCCGTCTCGGCGGCGGACGGCTTCGGCTTGCCGGCCGGGGGCATGTCGCCGGACCGCAGGTTCTGCGCGACCTTGTCCCACAGGCGCGGATCCTTGAGGGCGTCGGCAGCGGTCTTCAGGTGCTCCAAAGACAGGTCGCCGCGTGGCTTCTTGCCGCCGTGGCAGTTGGTGCAGTACTTCGCGAGCACAGGAGCGATGTCGCGGGCGAATGTGACCCGGGCGACCTTCGCCGGTTGTTTGGCCCCCCTGGCCGTTTCGCCGGGGGCGTCGTCCGCGCGCGCGGCCGAGTGGGTGAGGGGGAGGGCGGCCGCCAGGGACGCGCCGAGGAGGAGGTAGGAACGCAGGCTCATCGGTGAGGCTCCGGCGGGTGGGGCGGATGTCGCTGAGGCGAGCAGGGCGTCATGTGGGTAAACCCCGTTATTCTATACGGGTTCTGGGCGGTTTTGTCCTGTGAGGGGCCAGCGGAGGCTGTCTTTCTCGACAAATGTCCAGTCCGGCACGCCTCCTCTCTAACCGACCTTACTGAGTCCAGCGTGGACAAGGCTACCTCCCCTCACCCCCTGCCCCCTCTCCCACCAGGGGCGAGGGGGGAGAGGGGGCAGGGGGGTGCGGGGGAAAAGACAGGCGCCGCCGAAGCCGCCTCTTCCGTGGGTCGAGGAACTTTGCGGCCGCCGGGTGCGTCCAAGGTGCGGACAGAACCCCCCGGTCTTCTTCCGGGGACGCGTGGTCCCACCAGCCCCCATTGCGTGCGCCGTCGATGTCGGCGACCTGCCCGTCTCCCGCGAAAGCGGTCGGGGGCGCCGCGCGCGCGCTTCGGTAGACGGTATACTTGGAGGACGAGGCGTGTCTCACCTGCTGCAAGCCCCGACGACCGCCAGGGTGGAGCGTATGGAATTTACCGTTGAGAACGTGTGCGGCCTGCTCATCCGGAGCAAACTCCTCACTCCGGACGAGGTGAAAGTCATGTACCAGCGCTGGCAGGCCGACGCAAAGGAGGGGGCCGCCGACCTGGCCCGGTTCACGCGCTGGCTGGTCGCGCGTCAGTACGTCACCGAGTACCAGGCGGCCCTCGTCGCAAAGGGCCACGTCGATAGCTTTTTCATCGGCCCGTACAAGATCCTCGATCGACTCGGGCGCGGGCGCCTGGCCGCCGTCTACCGGGCCGTTCACAAGCTCGGCCAGGTCGTCGCGATCAAGATCCTGCCGCCGTCGAAGAACAAGGATCCGCAGATCCTCGGCCGGTTCCAGCGCGAGGCCCGGCTGGCCCTGAAGCTCAAGCATCCGAACGTGATCCGCTCGTTTCAGGTGGGCGCGCAGAGCGGCGTTCATTACCTCGTGATGGAGTACCTTGAGGGGGAGACGCTGGAGACGGTGCTGCACCGGCGTAAGCGGCTCCCGGCACACGAGGCGGTACGCCTCGTCTACCAGGCGCTGCAGGGCCTGCACCACATCCACGACAACGGCCTGGTCCACCGCGACCTGAAGCCGGCGAACCTGATGCTGGTTCCGGCCCACGCCCCCGGGGGGCCGGACAACACGCTGCAGGCGACGCTGAAGATCCTCGATATCGGCCTGGGCCGGTCCCTGTTCGACGGCGTGGCGAGGGATCTCCACCTGACCGGCGAGGGCGTACTGCTGGGAACCCCGGACTACCTCGCGCCGGAGCAGGCGCGCGACGCGCGCGGGGTGGACATCCGGGCCGACGTTTACAGTCTGGGGTGCGTACTCTATCACTGCCTGACCGGCCAGCCGCCATTCCCGGACACGAACGTGCTGGTGCAGGTGGTGCGGCACGCGACCGAGGCTCCGCGTCCGGTCCGGGAGCTGGCCCCGGACGCGCCGGAGGGGCTGCAGCAGGTGCTCAACTGGATGCTGGCGAAGGATCCGGCCAAGCGCTACCCGACGCCGGAGCGGGCGGCCCAGGCGCTGCAGGCGTTCCAGGTGCCCGGGGCCGAGCCGGCGCGGATGAGCGAGGAGGGTCCGCACCTGGGCCGGTTCCTGACGTGGCTGGAGTCGGATCCGGACATCCTCGCGAAGCAGCCCGACGGCCCCTCGACGCCGATCCCTGTCAAGGCTGTTCCTGTCGGCACCCGGGACGCCGACCAGCGGCACCGGGACAAGAAGCACAAACGCCACAAGCACCGGGTCGCGGCGACGGCCGCGACGGCGACCACCCCGACGCCGCGCATCGACGTCGAACTCGTGCCGGCGGCCGCGAGCGGGAAACGACGGTTCCGCCTCAGCACCCGCGACTGGCTGCTGATGGGCGCCGGCGCCGTCGTCGTCATTCTCGCGGGCGTTCTCGGGATCGTCCTCGCGAATACGTTCCAGTAAGGGGCGGTTGCGCCTGGGTTGCGTACCAGCCGCGCGCGCCAGCGCGCGGCTGGTAACGGCCGCGCTGCGCTTCTAAAATGGGCAGGACAGGGGCACAACCCAGGCTCGCGGCCGCGGTCCGTGGGCTGGCTCTGGGCCGCTTGCTGACCCCTGCCCTCTGACCTCTGCCCTCCGATGCGCATCCGTGCCCGCCACTATGCCACTGGCCAGCCGATCGATCTCGACTGGGAGAACGGCCTGATTCGCACCCTCGGCGTGCCCTCGGGGGAAGCGCCCGATCGGACCGCCGGCTGGGTCGCGCCGGCCCTGTTCGACCTGCAAATCAACGGCTGCGACGGCCACGGCTTCAGCTCGCGCGATCTCGACGCGGCCGCCGTGCGCCACGTCGTCGCCACCTGCCAGGCGCACGGCATCGCCGCCCTGTGCCCGACCCTGGTGACCAACTCGTTCGAGGCGCTGGCCCACGGGTTCGCCACCTTGCGGCGGGCGTGCGAGCAGGATCCGGGGATCGACCACGCGGCGCCAGTGTTCCACCTCGAAGGACCGTACATCTCGCCCGAGGACGGCCCGCGCGGGGCGCACGCACGCCAGCACGTCCGCCGGCCTGACTGGGACGAATTCCGCCGCCTGCAGGACGCCGCGGGCGGCCGCATCCGCCTGGTGACGCTGGCGCCCGAGCACGACGGCGCCGTCCGGTTCATCGAGCAACTCGTCGCGTCCGGGGTGGTGGTCGCGCTGGGCCACACGGCCGCCGCGGGCGAGCACATCCACGCCGCCGTCGAGGCCGGGGCACGCCTCAGCACCCACCTGGGCAACGGAGCCCATGCCGTGCTGCCGCGGCACCCCAACTACATCTGGGAGCAGCTGGGCGAGGATCGTCTTTGGGCGAGCATCATCTGCGACGGCCACCACCTGCCGGCCGCCGTGGTGCGCTGCTTCCTGCGCGTCAAGACGCCGGCCCACACGGTCCTCACCTGCGACGCGAGCCCGCTGGCCGGGCTGTCGCCGGGGACGTACCGCCAGTGGGACCAGGAGTTCGAGGTGCTGCCGGGCGGCAAGGTGGTCGTGCCGGGGACGAGCTACCTGGGCGGCTCGGGCGTGTTCACGGACCTGTGCGTCGGGCTGGTGATGCGCTTCGCCGATGTCAGCCTGCGCGATGCGGTGGACATGGCGTCCGCGCGCCCCCGCCAGCTCCTGAATCTGCCGGAGCAGCGATTGGAAGCGGGGGCGCACACCGATCTGGTGCTGTTCGACTGGGAGGAGGGCGGCGACTTGCGGGTGCGCGAGACGCTGGTCGGCGCCACTCGCCTTGCACCCGCTACTTCTTCACCCGCTTGTAAACCACCAGCGCGTGGCCCGATTTCGGAGCCGTCCTGAACGCCGTCGGCCGCGGTCTGGGTGCGGGTGCGTAGCAGACGCGCAGCGTGTCGCCGTCGAGGACGTAGATGCCGACCGCCTTGACGCCCTTGTTCTCGCCGAGGACGGTTTCCGTGTCGATCGTCCTCGGGCGTTTGGTCGGGTCGATCCGGAGGATCCCGCCCATCGTTTCGGTGCGGGTGGTGAGGACAAACGTGGTGCCCTTGATGGTGAGGCGGTCGGCCCGGACGCTCTGGCGAATCGGCTCGCCGTCGATCTCCACCGACACCGTTTGCCAGATGCCCTGAAGGCGCTCCAGTTCCTGCTTGACTGCGTCCGGGATGGGTCCGTCGGCCCCGACGAGGGTGGCGGCGAGGAGCAGAAGTGCGCCGTGCGGGTTCATCGTCACTCTCCGTGGGCGGGCCTGGGCAGCCGCGACGGCGTCATTGCGTCAGCAGGGCCACCAGGGTGGCAGTCAGCGCCGCCAGGCCGCCGAGCAGGGCGCCGACCCAGAGCACGGCTCGCCGCGAGCGCGGGCCGCGGTCGGCCGCCTCGGTAGCCGGGCAGTTCGCGTCGGTCGCGACGGCGGCGGGGTCGGCCGCCCGCGTCGGGATGCTGGTGCCGGGGGTCGCGGTGCTGGTGTCGGCGCAGCGCATTGTCCCGGTGTCGAGGACGGACCAGTCGATCGGGCCGGGCTCGCAGAACGGCGCCAGCGCGGCCGCCAGTTCGGCCGGTGTCTGGTAGCGGGCGGCCGGATCCTTCGCCATCAGCCGGCGGACGACGGCGCTCACCGGCGGTATCAGGTCGGGCCGCAGCGCCTCGGCCGGGACCGGCTCCTCGGACCCGTGGCGGACCAGCTTCTCCAGCGACGTGCCGCCGGGGAACGGCACCTGGCCGGTGAGCAGATGGTAGAAGGTGCAGCCGAGGCTGTACAGGTCCGACCGGATGTCCACCGCATGCAGGCTGCGCGACTGCTCCGGCGAGAGGTAGTCGGGCGTGCCCATGACCGTATGCTCGCCGGCCAGGATGGTGCCCTTGCCGCCGATGCCGGCCTGAGTGGGTTGGTGCAGCCGGGCCAGACCGAAGTCGAGGATCTTCACCACGCACGGCGACCCGGGCGCGTGGCCCTGCTGCACCAGCAGGTTGGACGGCTTGATGTCGCGGTGGACCATGCCCATGTCGGCGGCGTACTGCAAGCCGTCGGCCGCCTGGCGCATCAGGTCGCACGCCCACCCGACCGGCAGCGGGCCGCGCTGACACAGCAGCCGCTCCAGGTTCGGCCCGTCCACGAACTCCATCGCGAGGTAGTCGCGGCCGTCGGCGCAGCCGGCGTCGTAGGCGGTCACGATGTTCGGGTGCATCAGCCGGCCGGCCGCACGCACCTCGCGCTGGAACAATTCGCGGGCCTTCGCCGAGTTAACCTGCTGCGGCGTCAGCACCTTCAGCGCCACCACGCGGCCCATCGTCTGGTGAGTCGCCTTGAACACCTTGCCCATGCCGCCCTGGCCGATCTGGTCGAGGATGCGGTACTGTCCGAGGACGAACCCGGTCGTCCGGCCGATGAGCAGCAGTTCCGCCTGGAAGCGCGTCAGCAGACCCCACTCGACCAGGGTGCGCGCAATCACCTTGCCCCGGTTGCTGTCGGGCAGTTTTTTCAGCAGAGCCTTCAGATCGTGCCGGCTCACGAGGCCGCTGGCCTGAACGTTCTTCAGAAAGGTGCGCCGGTCCATGGGGGGGGTGGCGGTCATGGCCTCTGCTCCCGACCACCTCGCCCAAAAGACAGGACGCGGGGTCACGGTAACCCTGGAGGGACGAGTCCTTGCGCTGGTGGGGTATCTGTCCCCGGACGGTTCCGGTCCAGCCGGGGAGCGGCGACGTTCCGTGCGCTCATAAAGTAGACGAGTCACCCGGGAAAAACGTTCACCTGGAACGCGAGAGGGAGTCCGGTGTGCAAATAGGCTGTGGCACGACCCAAACATCCCGGATTACCCATCCTGCGACTGAACGGATCTGCTCCCGTTTGACCGGCTTCATTTGCTGATCTACAGTTTTAACGGAGATGACCGCTCTCCACCCCCTTGGCAGCACGAAGTCGTACCGCTTTCCCGTCAAGCCGACGACTCGCCGGGTCATCGGGTCCGGCCGTCGCTCCCCGCTGCTTGTCGCGAAGGTGGCACATGGAGACCTCTTTCTTGTTCCTGGCCGCTGGCTTGCTCGCGAACCTGGCGCTGGCCCGCTACCTGCGCCGCCACCATCGGGTCGCGATCTACTACGAGTACCTCGCCGCGCGGGTGAGGCCCCAGGCAGGGCCGGCCGGGAAGAACAACCGCTGGCTCGCCCCGGCCCGGATCGTCCCCAGACCCTTCGAGGCTCCGGACCGCTGGCGCCCCCTTTTCGCGCCCAATCCCCTCACCGATCGACAGGGATTGTCGGCATCCCCGGCCGCGTAACCCCCGACTGATGCCGAGGTGATACGAGTTCGTCCCATGCGTAATTCCTCCACCCTCCTGACAACGGTCCCCACGCCGCCCGTCCGCCCCGCGGACCACGCCGACCGCCACCCGGCCGGGGCGGGCCGTCAGCCGGCGCCGGCCCCGGCGGACCAGCCCGTTCTCCCCCGGCGGAGCCTGGCCCGCAATGCCCGCCTGAAGGGGTTTCAGGTTCTGGCCACCGGCAGCTACGCCCCGCCGCGGCGGGTGAGCAACGAGGAGCTGCAAACCGCGCTCGGCGTGGACGGCGACTGGGTGCTGCGGCGGACTGGCATCCAGGAGCGCCGCCACGCGCCCCCCGAGATGGCGACGAGCGACCTGTGCTACGAGGCGGCGGTCCGCTGC
This sequence comes from Gemmataceae bacterium, assembly GCA_020847555.1. Next base: position 1,685 of record JADLBT010000218.1, on the reverse strand, counting down.
CTCGCCGCCGGGCGGGTGGACGCGGCCGACATCGACCTGCTCATCGTGACCACGATGTCGCCGGACCTGGCCGCCCCCTCGACCGCATGCATCCTGCAGGAGCGCCTCGGCCTGTTGTGTGGCGCGTTCGACCTGCACGCCGCCTGCTCGGGGTTCGTCTACGCCCTGGCGACGGGGGCGCAGTTCGTGCGCACGGGCAACGTCCGGCGGTGCCTGGTGGTGGGCGGCGACACCTGCAGCCGGATCACCGACCCGGCCGACCGCGAAACGTATCCGCTCTTCGGGGACGGGGCCGGGGCGGTGCTGCTCGGGCCGGCGAGCCAGTCCGACCAGGGATTCGTGGCGTACCAGCTCGGCTCCGATGGCGCTGGGGCCGGGCTGCTGTACCGCCAGGGAGGCGGCAGCCGCCTGCCCGCCGACGGGTCCGTCGGCGCCCCGCAGCACCAGTACATGAAGATGGAGGGCCGGGCGATCTTCCGCTGGGTCGTGCAGACGGTGGCGGAAGCGACGGGCCAGCTGCTCGACTACGCGGGGATGACGGCCGCCGAGATTGGCCTGTTCGTCCCCCATCAGGCAAACCTGCGCATCGTCGCGGCCCTGGCGGAGCGCCTCGGCCTGGCCCCCGCCCGGGTGTACACGAACCTGCAGCGTTACGGCAACACGATCGCCGCTTCCGTCCCGCTGGCCCTGGACGAGGCGGTGAATGAGGGCAGAGTTCGCCGTGGGGATCTGCTCCTGCTGACCGGCTTCGGGGCGGGGCTGACCTGGGCGAGCGCCCTGCTGCGGTGGTGAAGCTGACCGACTTTTCGCCCCCCCACCCAGCGCAAGCGGAACGGAGACGTGAAGAGAGAGGTGCGAGCGATGCAAACGTCTGTTGCAACCCTGGTTGGAGATGGCGCGCAGTTGCTGGCCCACCCCGAGGCGGCGGCGCTGACGGCCCCGCGCGCCGAGCCGTCCCGGGACGCCGTCCGCGACGAGGGACCATTTTCGCCGATCACCGTCAAGGTCGCCTCGACCCGCGAGGAACGGGAAGCGGCCTTCCGTCTGATCTACCGGCGTTACCTTGAGGCCGGCCTGAGCGAACCGACCGCGCACGGGATGCGCGTCACCCCTTGCCACCTGCTGCCCACCACGACCGTCTTCGTGGCCATCTACAAGGATGAGGTCATCTTCACGATGAGCCTGATCGGGGACGGTTCGGCAGGCTTACCGATGGAGAGCATCTTCCCGGAGGAGATTCAGGGGCTGCGTGCGCAGAGCCTGCGTCTCGCCGAGGTTTCCTGCCTGGCCGACCGCCGCCGCCACCTGTTGCGCTTCCTCCCGCTATTCGTGCGGGTCGCCCGCCTGCTGCTGCAGTTCTCCCGGCACCACGGGATTGAGCGGCTGCTGATTGCAGTGCATCCGAAACACGGCCGCTTCTACCAGCGCTTTTACGGCTTCCGGCAGCTCGGGCATGAACGGCCTTACAGTTCGGTGCAGAACGCCCCGGCCGTGGCCTACGCGCTCGACTACTCCTGGATGTCGCCGGAACGCCATGAGCAATCCTTCGGCGAATCGATTCCCTGCGAGGAGCTGCAGCCCTGGCCGATGTCGAGCGCCGAGTGTACGTATTTCGAGCCGGTCGCCCGACCGCTGGGAGCCGCCGAGCTGCTCTCCGGCGGCTACGACCTCTGACGCCAACGTGC